>NZ_JHZZ01000001.1:3400000-3700000 GCF_000687935.1 Polaribacter sp. Hel_I_88
AATGAATAAAGTTAATATAGCAGTTATGAAAGTAATCAATAAACCACTAATTACAGTTGTTACAACCTTAAGTAAATGCGTTGAAATCTCAATATTTGTCGTATTATCTTCTTGCATTGATATTAGTATGAAATTGATAAAAGGCGTAAATAAAAAATGAAATTGTTGAAATTGCGAAAATTAACGAGATTAAGGCATTTAAATAATTTATGTACATTTGTTGTTTAATTTTAAAAATTAGGTTATGAAAAGTCAGATTTATTTAATAATAATAATAGTTTTTATTTTAGGATTTGCAATAGGAAGATTAAGTAAAAATAACAGGGTTAAGTAGCATTAGTTCCTTAATCTCATCTCCAGTTAACTCACTATTAAGCCACCCCCATAAGTCCAGATTATCATCTAATAATGGATTGCCATAACTTCCAGTTTCTTCATTATAATATTTAGTACCAAAAGAGTTATAAATTTTATTGAAATTAGGTTTGGTTAGATTTGACAATAAATCAAATATTTTAGCCTCATCAGTACCAAAATTATACATAGCATTATAAAGAGATTGAGCAATAAAATTAGCTTCGTCTGTAGATATTGTTGAACCAATTTCAGAAAGTTTATTAATGGGTTTTTTAAAAAATTTTAAAATTGTAATAACAGCTGTCAATAAAATTAAAATTGGTAATAAAGTATTTTTTAAAAATTTCATTTTTTTTATTTAGTATGAAAAAAACACACTTTTAAAAGTTTAGGAAGAGACTTTTTTAAGTGTGTTTTTAATTATTGAAATTGACTATTTTTTATCTATTTCCTAATTCAACACCTTTAGATACTTCTTCATTGTCAAATGCTTGACCGTTTTCGTGTTGGATGATTGCCAAAATAAAAAGGTATTGCTTAACTAAGTCATTGTAAATTGGTGCTAATGAATCAGATGATTTTGCACCTACTTTTTTAGCTACAAAATTTGCATAAGCGTTTGTATTGTTTTCTACAACTGGAGCATATTTTTCAAAGAAAGTTTGGATTGTGTGGTCTGGTCTTTGTTTTAAGTAAGTCCAACCTAATTTAGTTAAGGCACGAACTCCCCAAGTCATTGCAGGTATTCCTTCAAAGTCTTGAAATTGTTCAAAACGTCCGTCAGTGTTTTGGTCGTGTGGAACTTTACCCCTCCAAGAACTGTTCGACTTTTCAATATTGCCAGGATTGTTATTTCTCAATCCCCTTGGTAGTTTTGAATTACTCATCGTTGTTATTTTTGTGGTTATTTTCTTGATTGGTAATAGAATCATTGCCCCCACTACCAAAAGAATTAATATCACTATTTTCAAATATTTCATTTTCTAAATCTTTTGATTGTGTTTTAAATTCTTTTAAATCTTTTGCTATTTTGATAACTGAAGTTTTTTCTTTTTTTTCAGAATTCCAAATTTGATTAACATCATTTTTAAAATTTTTGATTAATTTTAGAAGTAAATTCAAGGTTTTAATAACTTTTTTTAAGTATTTCCCCCACTCTAAAATTTTATTAATTCCTTGAATGAATTTCATAATTAATTATAATTTTTTGAAATGTGTTTACCAATATAGCCACCATTTGAAGCTTTAGGATTACAAATCCAATTCCATGAAGAAAAATAACATTTGTGATTATCTATATTGATAACACCATTGCAAACAACATCGTCTTTAGTGGGTATTGATAAAATCATAGTACATCCAACCCATTGCTTTCCTGTTTTAGATTTAACAACACCCTTTTTTGCTTGTTTTTCACTAACAAAAATTTTAATTTTTGCCATTTGTCCGTCGATAACTTTCCAAGCGCCAATAAACAAACCTTTTTCGTGGTCTAAAGTCTGATGTAATTTAGCACCACTTTTAGCAGTTGGCTTATTGTTATTATTTGATTTCTGATAATTTTTATTATAAGCCATAGTTATTTTCTTTTAATTGCTTTTGATTTTTTACCACCAAATAAAGCAAATATTAATATTGAGATTAGAAAGGCTGGAGCAAACAAATAAGTGTAGTTGTTTATTCCGAAAAAAGAGGGTTTTAAACCCCATTGATGAAATTTGTTTAAATATTCCATAATTATTTTTTAATTAATTTGATTGCACCATATATTAACAAACCAAAGGGAGCAAATAAAATCAGTCCCCATTTAATTATTGGGTTCATTGGTTTTGATGATGTTTTTACATTTGTATCTGTATTATTAGCAGATGTTTTAACACTTAATGAATTTTTTCTTTTTTCTGATAATTTTACTTGAATTAAATTACCTTTATTCTGGTTCGTGTTCAAACCGATAATTGGCAATGATGTATCAAAATTAAAAGATTGTGAACTTTTTTCAAGTTGATAAACCGATTCAATAGAATTAATAAAATTGTTAATTTCGGACATTAACAAATCTATATCCGACTGATTTACTATTTTCATTCTTGGAGATGAACCAGAATAATTTTTTTGGTGCATAGCCAAAAGCCAACCCAAACCATGAAGAACAGTATTAGCATAATCTTCGTCGTTTTTAGTTTGTTGTTTAGCTTTTGTTTTTAAGTCGTTAATTCTTTGCTGAGTAATTGAATTACTTGCAGATGAGGAAGTATGACCAAGTAAAGAACCCAAGCCAAGTTTTGAAGTTAACTCGTCAAATCCGTTAGGATTTAATAACGACGTTAAAGAACCAATGGGATTTATTGCAAGGTTTGCAATTCCACCTAAATCTGGAGAACGTCCAGAAGTAGGCGGATTTTTTAAACCTATATTATTTAAACTGAAAACGTTCATATTATTCGAATTTTACACCGTGAAATTTGTAATCGTTTCCTCTGTCATCTTTTAGCAATAAAGTTTGTAAGTTAGTAACGTCAATTACAATCGATGAATATGAGCCAAAAACTGGAGTGTCGATTTCAGTTCCATTAATATCTAAACCCGTTGCAAATGCGACACAGCCGAATTTAATTTGTTCTTTTAAAAGAATTTGTTCAAAGTCTTCTCTATCGACGTCATTTTCGTAAAATTTCTCAATTTGTTGCGGAAAATTCTGTTCTGATTTATCAAAAATCAAAAAGTCAAATTTATCAACAGGTAAACGCAATTCGTCATTTTTACCCTCATAATTTTGGTCTAAAATTCTATAAAGAACATTTGAAGTAACGCCAGAACCAACTACAAACATTGAGCCACCTGGATTGCTCATATTAGCTAGAGAAATAATAATTTTGTCGTTTACATCTGACAGAGGAATTTCACCACCGATAGATAATTGAATTATAATACCCGATAGTGTTGAATTATCATAATTATAACGAACAGGCAAAACAGGATTTCCGGTTCTTAATCTAATTATTTTTTGTTGTGCTTCGTGTAAACGTGCCAAAGGTATTAATGTAATAACCTTGGTATTGTCTTCACCCACTCTTTGAATTTCGACTTTAATAGTCGTATTAATATGAACACCGTTAAAAATTAGACTTTCAGGTCTTTCTAAACCTTCTAAAACTACCGTTTGAGTGTTACCAGTTAAAACTTTTTTAATCATAATATTTGTATGTATTAATTTTTTATACAAACTTATAATCATAGTGCAGTTTGGTTCAATCAATATGATTTTGTAAATTAGTATTTAATACAGGTATCAATTTGTTATCAATTAAATACTTTTTATGGGATAAATAGCAAGTAATTTTTTTCAAATTATTATTTATAACTTTTGGAACTTCATCAAGAAAACCAAAAATATTTAATTGTATTCTTTTTTCATGTTCCTTAAGCTGTTCATCAAGGAGTTGTTTTTTTTCAAATTCTTTTTGTTTAATATAATATTCATTTGATTCATTTATTTGTGTTTTTAAATTTTCAGCAAAGGAGGAAAAATTTTTGTAGGTTTCTTTTGTGTATGTTGCTAATTTTTTGAAGTGTAATTTTACACTGTTCCATAATAGTTTCCTATAATCTTTTTTTATGATATCGTAAATTTTACCAACGTGAACGCTGAAAAAATCAGTTGATAAAACTGTTTTTAAACGGTTTGATTTTATCAAATTAATAAGAGCATCAAAAGCAATTTCACTTTCATAAAATGTAGGATATTCGAGTTTTTTTGTAAGATTTGAGGCTCCCCATATTGCACCGATTACGGGACGTTTATCGGGTTCACTTTTTGTGAGATATTTCATTAAATAGTTTGTAGTATTCTGTACATTTTTCAAACTATGAATATCAGTTGTATTCGGGTTTCTAAAGCCGTTTTGTTTTTCTTTATTATAGTTAGCTAATTGTTGAATTTTAGTTAAAGGATGCTTGTATAATATGCCTTTTTTATTGAAAGTTGGGTGATAAATAAAACCTTTTTTTTGTCTATTTTTTGAATACTCGGTTATATATCCTAAATTTTCAATTTGCTTATTCCATAATCGGCGAACGTCGTCTTTATCAATCCACATATCAGTAAGTAAATGAAAATGGATATTCCCGTTTTTTTGGGTTTCAGCCTTCCAGACGTAATGAACAACATTATATGTTTTTTGCAAGTTTTCTATAAAACGAGTTAAGCATTTTCTTAAAAGTTTATCGCTATGCTTTTGAATTGTTGGAAGTGTTAAGGTTACGAATGTTAAATATTTTTGATTTTGAGGTATCAAACGTTTATCATAATTCATTAAAACAAGGCTTGTCATAGTTTCTAAACAACGTCTAACTTTCTTTATTTGTGGTTCTGACATTGTGCCAAGTACCTTAAGGTTAGTTACGTTGTTATAGTCTTTAGAAAAATTATTTATTGATATTGCTAATTGTGAGCAGGAATGGAGAAGTATTTCCCTTTTATGATTATCATATTGGAGTTGAATTTTTGAAGTGTGTTCGTTTATATTTTCGAAATTGTCAATTGATATCAGATTATTTAAATTAGTTAAATAATGTGATTTAGTATTTTGCTTTAAAGTATTTTTTGTACCATTTGTATTTCCTTTTGTAAATGAATTGTCTCTATACTGTACAAGTGAGTTATTTCGTACCGAAATAACATTAACGGAAGTTTGGAGCATTTTCGATTTTACCGATAGGTTTAGCCAAGTCAAGAATGCGGACTTAAAAAAGTCCGCTCTGGACGGATACCAAAGCGGATTTATTAAAAGTTTAAAGTAATTTGATTGTTTACTGTAAACAACTTTGTTTGTTGTTTGCTTTCATATCGTAGGAAACGATTTAAGGTACTTATTGAAATTCCGAGTACTTCGTCACAAATAAAATATTTAACGTCTGTAGTAGTTTTAAAATTAGTATCCTTTGAGAGTTCTTTTATAAGATTTTCTAAAAATCTTTTAAAGATTAACTTGCTTTCGTTTGATTTAAGAGCCATAGTTATTTACAACAAAAATTAATTGTAAGACCACGACGAAGTTTAAAGGTAGTTACGCTCAAAGAAGTAGACAAAACCTTATTAAAGTGCTTTATTTGAAGAATTTCGCCAACTAGAGTATCATAACGACCTGCTCCAATTAAATATGTTTTATTTGGTTCAGCGTTATAAAAATAACGAATGATAAAATTTTGATTAATAGTTCGAACTATTTTATTGTCAATAGCATCATTTAAAACTTGCATAAAAATGGTTTTTAAGCCATTGAAAAAGATTTGTGAACTATTGTAAAAGTTTTTTGTTTATAGTCTTTAGATAAATCCTTTTGATAAAGTGTATTGTCAAAATGATTTAGTAATAATGATGATGTTTTTAAATGAGAGTTTAAACTATTAACTAATTGATAATTTTTTGATTTTTTAGCAAAAGAATTAATTAAAAATATTAAGTCCTCTACAACATCAAATAATTTATAAAAAGCTGTCAATTTAAATGACTGGTTACCGATTTCATACTCTTTGAAAAAATAAGAAATTCTATCATTATAATTTTCAATTAAATTCTTAATACGAATACAAGTAATAGAATCAAGATAGAAATAAAAGTCTAAATATTTTGAATAAATATCAGACATTATTTTATTTAAAGCTCTTAGACAATCGTTCGTATTTGATTGAAATAATCTAATAAAATCTGATGCTTTTCTTTTTGAAATAAAATTTAAAGTTTTATTCCTGTTCAAATAAACGTAGTAAGGAAACTCGTTTTTAGTAGTCCTTTTTGATACTTCTAATTTTAAACTTTTCATACAATTTTTGAGGGTTTTAACGCTCAAAAATAGACTTATTACAAACCCGTGCAAATTGTAAACACTTTGTATCCTGGAAAAGTTGTTTTGTTTATCGACGGGGGTTTTAAGCTGTTTTTTAAATACATACTATAAATTATGATACATATAATAACCAATTCTTAAAGAGCTGTTTTTTCGTTTAATGATGCATACTATCCAATAACACAGTTTTAGGTTTATATCGATAAAACGTATTTTAAATAAAGTTACGCTTACTAAACTTCTAAATTGAATTTTATAGCTACTGAAAATATCTTATAACTATATTTTTCAGTATTTATAAATTCAAATAAAATCGTATTGCCATTTTTTTCAGATAGCATTTACTTATTTTGTTTGATAGTTTTTATGATTTTTTTTTAAATGTGATTTAGTATTATGTTAAATACAAAACAATGCTGAAGTTTAACAAAACCTATAATTTAGCTATTTGCGAACTAGCTTGTTTCATTCTATAATTCCTTGAAATGTTTTTGATTCACTATAATTTTAGTCGGTTTCTTTCCTGTTAAAACCTCTAGAATATTGGTTATAAAATCATTTAAAGTTATTAATCACTCCCAACAAAATTTGCCCTTCCAAAAAATCTTCGATTCACAAAGTTATTTAGGTTAGAACCAAACCTGTAATTAAAACCAAATCTGGTATCAATGATATAGGCTGAAGGTAAAGTTACACGCCCACTTAATATATCCTGTTCAGTGAAATCTCCAGATGCCAGGTAAATCTGGTCTTTTACATAATTGCCCTCTGCCCTTACATAGAAAGATAAATTTCCAGTTACACGTACTTCTGCTCTGATATTTAACCCTGTAGACCAAGAGCTAAAATCATCTAAATAATTTCTTAAACGATAGCCTACTTCAAGGTTTCCCCAACGTTTATTGAGCCCTAAACTAGCTCTTAAGCTATGAAGTACCCTGGTTTCTTTAAAAACACCGCTAATCGTTTCTTCAACATAATTATTATTCCTGAACTCAACTCCATAGTTTACCCTTAGAAATCGGGTGTTTTGCACAGATTCTGGAAAAAAATTGTATTCTATTGCTGGTCTGAAACTGGTTTGAAACTTATAATTAAGTCGGGTGTTTTGACGTCCTGCAATATCATAACCATAAGACCATTGTGGTGATAGAGACTTGACTAGCTGATGGTTAAATCCAAATTCTGATACATCAAAATTATTCACAATTTCATCAATAATCTGATTCCCATCTTCATTTAAAACTGGATCTCCATTGGCATCAACTCTTGGTACTTTTTGAATCGTTCTTCTTATTCGTTCATCTATTCTCCCAGAAACGGATATTTTCCATTCATCCGTAATCCGATTAATATTGATATTTCCACCAATATTGATGTCACTACTTAGTTCTTCTATTTCAATGTTTGCATCACTTCCCAAATTAAAAACCCAGTAATTCCATTTATCAATAGTTACTTCTGTAGAATCTTCCAAAATGGCAGAATTTGTTTTCATATTGATTTCGATGCCTTCTCCAGCTTTAGTTTTCGCAACATATGGAGCTAAACCTAATTTGATAAACCGAGTTAGTTTTTTTCGTACTTCAAAATCTGTGTCTGTCTGCTTATTATCTACGTAAAGCGTATCTGTTCTTCCTGCATGAATATTTTGTTGCCCTATAAAAATCAATTGATATTGTCTTCCTCCTCCACCAGATCTGTTTGCGTTAATTAGTAAAAATACATCCGCCTTTTGATTATCTCTGTAGAAGTCTACTGCTGTAATTTCCGATCTTATATAATCTAAATCACAGGCTCTATCTCCTCCACAGCCATCAATAAAAACACCGAGTTTATTGGGTAGGCTGTAATTATCTATTAATGTTTGACTGAATGCAGAATGATGAAAGGAAAGAAATGCTAAAATCACTAAAAGTGGTGTTAATCTCATTGTATTTTAGTTGGTTTACTCTTAAGGGTTTGATTATATGAAAGTTATTAACCTTAAAAGTGAAATTTATCTTAATTTTTAAAAATAAGTTTGCAATTTACATGAAAAAAAAATGAATGATTCTAACGAAGATGTTATAGTTCTCATAAAAATTTGGAATAAAGAATACAGAACATTTTAGTTCACTTTTAATTATTAAATAATCGTTTTTATGGCTGTGTACGTTTTCTTATTTTTTTTGTTTTTTCTATGAAATACAAAATAAACACCATAATCTGTAATAGGTTTGCTTTGAGTCTTCTTTGAGTTTTGTTTGAAAAACCATCTATTTTTATCATACCTAAATGAAACTTGAATAAGATCTAAACAAAACCCTAAAACTGGTTGTGTGGTTCAAGTGAAGTATATAACAGTCAGTGGATGTTATAAAGTATCAGAGAAGTTTAAAAGGGTTTATTTTTTTTTACTTTTTACTGTGTTTTGATTTGATGCCTTCTTTACTTTTGTTTAAATACAAAAAAAGCCACAATATTTATTGTGACTTAATGCTTTTAACTTGATTTTTAAAAAAATAACTATTATTTACTTTTTTCAATCTACTTTAAAACCACCATTACTTCTTATGTAAATTACAGTCTCTGTATCTGTAGTTATTTTCGTAATAGTATTTTCTTTAGCACTAAAATAAGAACCTGATTCTAAAACATTTTTATCTCCTTTTTTAAAAAACTGATGCGTAATTTTTCCTGAAATAACAACCGCTCTAAAGTTTTTACTTAAGTTTTTAATGCTCCCTTTAAAACCAGCTGGAATTTTTAAAAGTGTTGCTCGTAATTGATTTTCTTGGTGATTTCCCCATAAAAATGCAGTTTGTACATTACTCTTTTTGTCAACCCATTGAATATCGTTTGCATTTAACCAAACCAAATTGGTTTTATCTACGTT
This sequence comes from Polaribacter sp. Hel_I_88, assembly GCF_000687935.1. Classification (NCBI taxonomy): domain Bacteria; kingdom Pseudomonadati; phylum Bacteroidota; class Flavobacteriia; order Flavobacteriales; family Flavobacteriaceae; genus Polaribacter; species Polaribacter sp. Hel_I_88. Next base: position 3,409,085 of record NZ_JHZZ01000001.1, read on the forward strand.
AATTGGTCTTTCTTCATTATCAAAAGCTTCTGATGTTGGTTTTACTAAATATGGCCCTTCTTGTATATCTAAAAAAGCCATATTTTCAGTATCATCTGCAGCAGTAATATGTACTTCACCTGCTGGTTGTTGCCAAAAAGAGCCTGCTGGTAACCATTGTTTTTCAGCATGTTCATCATCATTATGCAATAACCCTTGAATTACAACTCCCCTATAAGTAATGTTGTGAATATGAGGTGGAGATAAAAATCCTTTTTTAAATTTCACTAAAAAACCTGCGGGTTCATTTTTAGTTCTATCTCCCCATAGTTTTCCAGCAGATGGACTTTTGTCTCTACGAAGTGGATTTAACCAACCCCATTCTATGTCATCAACAGTTACTACTTCGTCTATAGACATTTTAGTGTCTGTAGTTGGTGTTTGCGCGTTTGCAAAAACTGTCACAGAAAAAACAACTGCATATACTATATTTTTTATCATCACTTATGTTTTTTAGCTATCAATATTATATTTCTGTAAATAGTTCACTTTCTGCTAATCTAGACTTTGGTGTTTTTTCTGTTGCATTAAAGTCAGATTCAGCTCTATATCCTAATGAAACTGCCACTAAAGATGTGTAACCTTTTTCTCTTAAACCAAATTCATCATCTAAAGCTTTTACATCAATTCCTTCCATTGGTGTTGCATCTAAACCTAAACTTGCAACACCTAATAAAAAGCTACCAATGTTAAGGTATACTTGCTTTTCCATCCAATGTTGTAGGTCTTTTAAATCGTATTTATGAATGCCTGCAAATGCTTTTACAGCTCCAATAAATCTGTTTTTAATATCTTCATTCGAGAACCTACCATCTTTGTCTTCTTTATTTGCAATGTGATGATAGTAATCATCATCAGCATCCGTTTTAACACAAAACAACACAACAGCAGCAGCATTTGTTATTTTAGGTTCGTTAAAACTAAAAAAACCTTGTGTTCCTTTTGCTATTCTTTCTTTACCTTCTGTAGTTTCTGCAACTATAAAATGCCAAGGTTGTAAATTAACACTTGAAGGACTCATTCTTAATAAGTTTTTAACTTCAGCCATATCTGAATCCGATATTTTTTTGCTTGGGTTATATTCTTTGGTGGTATACCTCCAGTTTAATGTCTCTTTTAAATTCATATTTGTCTATTTATTTTTATACTATCATTTTTATAGTGACAAAAGTAAGTATAGTAATTAGTCTTTGCAATAACTATCAAAAATGATAGTAGGAAAAAAGACTTTAATAAAGAATTTACATATCTAATGATCAGTATTTTAACTAAATATTAAAAATACTATAAAAAGTATAGTTGTATAATTTAGTATAGTAGTATATCTTTATACATTATTTTGAAAATTATAAAACAAAAGTTATGTATAAATTTAAAGGAAAAGAGTATCCATGTTGTGCTAGTTTAACCATGGGTGTTATTGGTGGAAAATGGAAAACTGTTATACTATATCACTTAATGATTGGTGATACCTTACGTTATAATGAGTTGCGAAAAGAAATGCCCACAGTTACCGAACGTACTTTAAGTTTACAGCTGAAGACATTAGAAGAAGATGGCATCATTAAAAGAAAAGTATATACTTCTAAACCGCCCTTAAAAGTAGAATATTCATTAACCGAATTTGGCAAAACACTTATTCCGCTCATAAAAGCGATTGCAGATTGGGGCGTTTTTGTTGTTGAAAAAGAAGGGGAAACAGTTGCTTAGCAAAGCTTTTGTTTTCTACACAACCAAAAACATTTTAATACTTTCCTTTTGCTTTGCGTAAAAAATGCATTCTTAAATTTATTAAATAATTTTATACACTCTTTTTTTTCAAAAGCATCAACAATTGTATGTTTCAAGTCAAGAGAATAGACCTTTTATGTGTAAGTTTGATGAAATTCAATAAAAAAAACCATGTTAACGCGCTTTTACTTATTACTACTACAAGTACCAATGGGCACACCAAAACCCAGTGATACAAAACCTTTAGATTTATCCGATCCTTTTGAGTTGATTATGTTTGTAATCATGCCAATTGTGATTCTGATACTTTATTTTCTTTGGAAAAAGGATAAAAAAAAGCATAAGTAAAACTAGTAAGTTGAGGGCGTGGTCTTAACTAAAAAAGACCTGTATCTAACAAAATAATTAATACAAGTCATTGCGAGGCCTTTTCAGCCGAAGCAATCTGTTAGTTGTTACTTTCTGCACTTGACTTTTGATGCTTTAATCCAACTCCAAACCCCCTACTTCCAACCCCCAACTCCAAACTCCCAACTACAAACTCCCAACTCCCAACTCCCAACTCCCAACTCCCATCTCCAAACTCCCAACCCCCAACTCCTAATAATACAATCTAAAATCCAGCACTTTACAAGCCGTATAATATTTTTGGTGCAACGCCTCAACAACAGTAAACATATTTTCGTCTTCTTTAAAAAGGTTAAAAAACGCTTTATCCAATTGTGAGCTTGAGATGCCATTGTAAGGATTGCCATACCCTGACACTGCTTTTGCACCCGTAATATCCAAAAAATACTGTGCTTCCTCCTCGTCTAAATCTAACACTTTGGCATTTGAGAAATGTAAAATCTTTCCTTGTAGGCTACCTTCAAAAAGTTCGGCAATTTCTTGGAAACTATAAAAATAATCATTGATACAAATGTTATTGGCTTCTCCTGGAATAATAAAATAGATGATTTCATAATCTTTAAAATTATGATCTTCAGACACTAATGCTGTTAAACTAGCTTCTAAACCTTCAATGGTGTCGCAAGTTTGATAAATACTAGTGATGCCAAATTGCATGGTCAACTGCTCTAAGTCTTGCTGGGCTTCAGTAATTAGGTGGGTTTCAATGTCATCAACGGCTTCTAAACAGTATATAAAATAGTCTGTTGTGGCATCTTCATGTGGTAATTGTGGTCTTTTTTGTAACAAATGTCAAATTTTATCTACGATCATAAAGTGCAAAATTAATAAAAGGATACAAGAAAAACAGCGAATCTTTCCTTTTTAAAACATAGGGTTAGGGAACTAAAAATTCACCATTCCAATCTCCATTAACTTTAGAAAACAATGCTCTAATATGATTTGGTCTTTTTAATCGCAAATATTCAATGGACGTTGGTAGTAATTGTACAGGACAAAAATAATGCTCGTTAGCATTGTACTCAACGTTATCAGGGTTTGTAATCAGAGTGCCAGGTGCTTTTTCTGTTGTGTAATCTTTACGAGCAGCACTTTGTACAGTATGCCAATAGGTTGCAATTTGCTTAGGATCTGTAATCAATGCAGCTGTGCCTTCTACTCGTACCTGAAGCAATTTTTTAGGGTGATAAAACAAAGCACTAAAGGCAGCGTTTTTGTGAAAGTCTTGTATTTTTGCTGTTCTTTGATCCGTAAAAAACACCAAACTCATAGCTGGTCCTGTTTTTCTTAAAACAACAGTGCGCTGTTTTGGGACGCCATTGCTTATTGTTGCCAACGTAAAATAACGAAATGGATGTCTTTTTTTTGTGTGACCATGAACAAATTCTTGTTGTATGTCTGCTAAGAGTTGATTTTTCAATGCGTTAGGTTTTAAATTGTTTATGGCATACTGTTATACATAATGCACGAATATAAACGCTTTTTTTGAAGATACCTTTATGGGATGGATTGAATCTTATCAAACAAGAGTACCATATCAATTTTATCGATAGAGCCATTAATAAATAGTAATCATAAAAAAGAATGAACATTCATTTTACTTCTATCTTTGCATGCTGAAGTACAAATACAAAATTAAAAAATAACAATACTTTATAAAAAGAATCATATGGAATTATTAGATAAATTAAATTGGCGCTATGCTGCCAAAGCCATGAATGGTGAAACAGTCCCTGAATATAAAATTGATCGTATTTTAGAAGCTGCACGTTTAGCACCCACGTCTAGTGGTTTGCAACCTTTTGAAATCATTGTGATTAAAAATCAAGCTATCAAAGAAGCCATCAAACCTGTTGCGTGGAATCAATCTGTGATTACTGACTGCTCTCACCTACTAGTTTTTGCTGCTTGGGATACCTATACAGCAGAGCGTATCAACCACATATTCGATTTAACCAACGAGATTCGTGGTTTTAAAAACGAAGGTTGGGAAAATTATCGTCAAATGTTATTGAACTCGTATCCGCAAAAAGATGCTGAAGAAAACTTTAACCACGCTGCAAAACAAGCCTACATTGCTTTTGCAAATGCCATTACTGCTGCTGCGTACGAAGAGGTAGATGCCACACCTTTAGAGGGTTTTGATGCTACTGAAGTTGATAAAATATTAGGATTGCGTGACAAAGGCTTACGAAGTGCTGTTTTATTGCCTATTGGGTACAGACAAGAGGACAAAGATTGGTTGGTAAACTTGGTAAAGGTTCGTAAACCTATAAAGGAGTTAGTAACCGTAATTGAATAACACAACCATTGTAAAATCAATGATAAAAAAAGAAACAAGATGAACAATTTTGAATTTAAGAACCCTACCAAGATTATATTTGGGAAGGATACCATTAAAAATATAGCCAACGAGATTCCTGAAAATGCTAAAGTTTTAGTGCTATATGGTGGAGGAAGTATCAAGAAAAATGGCATTTACGAGCAAGTAACAGCGGCATTAGCAAATGTCAATTTTATTGAGTTTGGAGGTATTCCTGCCAATCCTGAATATGCTATTTTACTAGAGGCATTGCAAGTTATTAAAAAAGAAAACATTACCTATTTATTAGCTGTGGGTGGGGGTTCTGTGATCGACGGAACTAAATTTTTATCGGCTGCTGCCCTATTTGAAGGCGATACTCCTTGGGATATTTTAGCCAAAAACATCCGTACAGAAAAAGGGATGCCTTTTGGAACGGTCTTAACCTTACCAGCTACAGGGTCTGAAATGAACTCAGGGGCTGTAATTACCAGAGAAGACACCAAAGAAAAACTAGCCATGGGTGGCCCAGGCTTGTTTCCTGTGTTTTCTATTTTAGATCCTCAAGTGATTAGCTCTATTCCTCAACGTCAATTGGCAAACGGATTGATGGATGCTTTTACCCATGTGTTAGAACAATACATGACCTATCCTATTGATGCTTTGTTACAAGATCGTTTTGCAGAAAGCATCTTGCAAACCATTATAGAGGTTGCACCTAAAGTGTTAAAAGATCCTACAGATTATAAAGCCGCTGCTAATTTTATGTGGAGTTGTACCATGGCTTTAAATGGCTTAATTCAAAAAGGTGTGCCTACAGATTGGGCAGTGCATGCTATGGGGCACGAACTAACAGCCTTATTTGGTATTGATCATGCACGTACGTTAGCCATCATTGCTCCAAGTCATTATGAATTTAATTTTGAGGCTAAAAAAGAAAAGTTAGCACAATATGGGGAACGTGTGTGGAACATTACAGAAGGCACTCTTGAAGAAAAAGCAAAAGCGGCTATCCAACAAACGGTTGCTTTTTTTCATGAAATAGGCATCGACACAAAATTATCGGACTATACAAAAGAGTATGAAGGTACAGCAGAAATCATAGCAAAACGCTTTACAGAGCGTGGTTGGGAAGGTTTAGGAGAGCATCAATCGTTGTCTCCAGACAAGGTTGCTGAAATTGTTAAAATGGCCTATTAGGTTAGCAGCCATTAGCCTACATAAAAAAAGGTTGTCTAAAAAGTAGATGTATTGTCAACTTGAATGTATTTCAGGTGCTTATAGTGTTCAATAATCATTATAGGAAACTGCTAAAATAAGTTCAGCATGACAAGTTTACGATGTTTTAGACAACCTCTTTTTTTTTTATCATACTGTTCTTTTCAAACAACGCCCCACTTCAAACCCCCAACCTCCCCACACCAAACTCCCAACTCCCCACTCCCCACTACCAACTCCTAACCCCAAACTCCCCACTTCCAGCTCCCAACTCCCAACTCCCAACTCCCAACTCCCCACTCCCAACTCCCAACCCCCAACTTCTAACCCCCACACCCCACTTCCAATAATCAAAAATATTCTTATATTTAGGGCACTTTTAGAATATGAAACACACAATGTATGGAGCTTAAGGAACTGAAACAAAGAAATACGGAACATGATAAACAATTGGTAATTGCCTATGAACAATTCAACAAGATGCTAACCGCTTTGCAAAAAGAAGACATCACCCAAGAAATTGTAATTTTTATCAATACGAAAGTGGAAGCCATCAATTCTATGAAAAATTCAGATAATGAATTGAAAAAAGAACTTAAAAAAGCACAAGGCTGTATTTTAAATAAGGTTGAAAAAGAGTTAAAACTAGTCCCAAAACATTATTATAGAAGTACTTGGTTGGCTTTGGGCATGGCTGCATTTGGCATTCCTTTGGGGCTTATTTTTGGCGTAAGCCTTGGCAATATGGGTTTTTTAGGCATTGGATTGCCTATTGGTATGGTCATTGGGTTGTCTGTAGGCACTGCTATGGATAAAAAAGCTTTTGAAGAAGGCAGGCAATTGGACTTGGAACTTAGATAAAAAGGTTTGCGTTTAGTGCTAACAAAGCTACATAAAAACAAGTCATTGCGAGGCTTTTTTTAGCCGAAGCAATCTGTTAGTTATTACTTTCTGCACTGGGTGTGCTTAACTGGGTGTGCTTACTGTTGTTTGCTAACTCTTGCGTGGGATTGCTTCGTACCTCGCAATGACGGGCGTTATTATTAATTCAATAATGTTTTTAACAAAACTACATAAACACAAGTCATTGCGAGGCTTTTTTCAGCCGAAGCAATCTGTTAGTTATTACTTTCTGCACTTGGTGTGCTTAACTGAGTGTGCTCACTGTTGTCTGCCTACTCATACGTGGGGTTGCTTCGTACCTCGCAATGACTACGAATTCTTTACTAATAAGGACTTGTTATTAACAAAAATAATTAACACAAGTCATTGCGAGGCTTTTTTAGCCGAAGCAATCTGTTAGTTAAAGCTCTCTGCTTTTATAATAAATTATCCCAATTAGGATTCATACTTTCTATCAATGCTATTTTCTTTGCTCTATTACCTGCTTTTAATTGTTTTTCTTTAGCAATAGCATCCCCAATCATTTGAAAAGCTTCAAAATATACTAATTTATTCAAATTGTATATAGCTGTAAAAGATTTCTTATTTGTTTTACTGCGATGTTGTTTTAATCTTTGTTCTAGATCTGATGTAACACCAATGTATAAGGTTGTGTTATTTTTATTGGTTAAAATGTATACAAAACCTGGTTTCATTTTTTTTTAGTTTTAAAGCGTCATTGCGAGGCTTTTTGTGCCGAAGCAATCTGTTAGTTATTACTTTCTGCACTTGGTGTGCTTAACTGAGTGTGCTCACTGTTGTGTGCATACTCGTGCGTGGGTTTGCCAAGTTTGCTTCGTATTCTCGCAACAGGCTACACCTCCTCGCAATGACGGACGTTATTATAAATTTAATAACGTTTCCTAACAAAACCCCATAAACACAAGTCATTGCGAGGCGTTTTTCAGCCGAAGCAATCTGTTAGTTATTACTTTCTGCTTAAAGTGTGCTTAACTGTGTTTTTTCACTCTTGTTTGCTTACTCTTGCGTGAGTTTGCTTCGTACCTCGCAATGACTACGAAGTCTTTACTAATAAGGACTTGTTATTAACAAAAATAATTAATACTCGTCATTGCGAGGCTTTTTCAGCCGTGGCAATCTGTTAGTTATTACTTTCTGCACTTGGTGTGCTTAACTGAGTGTGCTCACTGTTGTGTGCATACTTGTGCGTGGGTTTGCCACGTTTGCTTCGTATTCTCGCAACAGGCTACACCTCCTCGCAATGACGGACGTTATTATAAATTTAATAACGTTTCCTAACAAAACCCCATAAACACAAGTCATTGCGAGGCTTTTTTCAGCCGAAGCAATCTGTTAGTTAAAATATTCTGTTTATTGTTTTCCAGTTCCAATTGCAGAAATATACTCCCCAATAGGAATATCCATTGAAATACCTAAAAAGGCATTATTACCAAACTTTTGATTTTCAATAAAAGGAAAACCTATAGAAAAGTTTAAGTCTAAAGAATTATAAAACCTTAAACCTGTTGCAAAACCAATATGCGAAAAATCGAAGTTTTGATCTGTTGTAAGATTTGCTAACTTATATAATAACCCTGAACCATAAACTGTTGCGTACCATTGATTGATAAAAGGATTGGGCTGGTTTTTTAAATCATCTTTATTTATGATAGATGTTGCCATATTTTTGGTGTAATCACTATTTTTAAAGCTCTTAATTTTTAATTTATATCCAAGTTTTTCTGATGCAAAACCTATTGAACTTATATAATTAGTTACACCATCCGATTCATATTTATATTTTTTTAGCAAAACATTTTGACCTATGCCAATTGTAAAATAAATTGAGTGCCTACCATAATCATTTTCTCTATTATATTGTTCTACAAAAGTATTTAAAAAGGATAAAATATCTATTTCTATGATTTCCTCTTCACTATTAACAATGGTGTATTTTTCAATGCCATTTAAAAGTTTTTCATAAATTCTTCGGAATTTTTGTAAATTATCATCTTTGCTATCCATTGTACTTACAATAAAATTATGCGATTGATCAAGTAGCTGAAGTATAAATGAAAAAGTATTAGCTTTATCTAACCGATCTATATTAGAGATAAATTCAAAAAATGATATAATATCTTGATTAAGTTCTAAATGATTTAATTCTTTTGGTGTTAAATAATATTTCATCAAAGGAATTATCCCGTCTGTAGCTTTAATTATTTTATCTATAATTGCATCATTTGCACTATCTGTAACAAATAGTTTTGCTTTAATAAGTTGGGGTAAAACATCTTCTTCAAAATACAAAACATCATCTATTTTTAATTCATCCTTTTCAGATAATTTTTTTGTTTTTATATATAAATCAGCAAAAAAATCTACATTGTTTTTTAAAAATAAGGAATCATTTTTATTAAAGTTTTCAGAAATAATTTCTTTAGACACATTACCCATAATTTGTTTTAAAAAACTTAAATCTTTAATAGCTAGTTCTTTTAATTCTTCTTGGTATACATTAAATACATTCTTAAAGGTATTAAGAGCTGAAATATCTATTTTATTTAATTTTCTAGTAAAACTTTTAAGTTTAAATTCATTAATTTTATTTGTAACATTTTCATTATACCATACAACAGTATCATAGGTTATAGAATCTTGTTTTCTGATCTCTTGAAGTTGACTTGTAATTGAAGTATAATATTTTTTTAAATCAGCATTAAAGGTAAAATCTTCTTCATATAAATTTTTAAACACGCCCACTTGTGCTTTTAATGATGACAAAATATTTTTGTTTTGAATGGTATCAGTAGTTTTTTTGTTAATTTCTTTAATTAAATAATATATTGTGTCTATCTTAATTTTTAGGTCTGGTAAATAATCGTGATAATTTTCAACTATTTTTTTTGTGCTCTCTAAATTTGTTCTTAAATAATCTTGATGATTACCCGTATAATTTTCAAATTTTTCAATGGGAGATATGCTTTCATTTAAAACATTATTTACCTCATTAAATTTTTCATTATATAATTTTATTTGACTAAGCACTTGACTAATTTTTACTGAAACTTCTACAGCATTTATAAATTTTGAATCTTTATTATGTTTTGCTAATTGTTCAAATAAATTATCTTGATTGTTTAAAACTGTTTTAGACTCGTTTAAATACAAGTCTTTTATGTTTTTTAATTTTGTGTAATCTTTATTTTTTAAAATATTTTTTACATATTTATAACTATTTAAATATGAGGTTACTACGTTATCTATAGATTGTTTTAAATCAATTAATACAATACTATCACTTTTTTTAACCTTAGCATTTTTAATAGATTCAAAATTATCTTCGTAGAACTTAGAAGCCTTAAAGTCTATTTTAGAGTCAAAATCAAAAAAACCTCTACTTTTTAAAAGTTTGTTATTACTTAAGGAAGTGCCAATAATATCAATTAAAAATTGTTTTTTTAATTTTTTGGATATTTCTGGTTTTATGGAATCATAATATTTTGTAATAGTAGCATCTTTTTTTTCCTTATAATATATTTGCTCATAAATATTAGCAAACCCAATAATTAATGAATAGTTGGTAGATAGTTCTAAAAGTTCTTTTTCAATAATATTTTGATTTTTTTCATCAATTAAAGTAGTAATGCTATTTTGTAAAAAAAGCTTTGTAGTGTAATGGTAATTAGGAAGTTTTTTAAATACAAATCGTTTTAAACCTTCTCTTTTTAATTCATTTTGTTTGCGAACTAAAACTTTTCTTAAAGCATCAACATCAATAGTTCCTTTGCCAAAGGTTAATGATTCTAAGCCTACAGATAATGATGGATCTTGACTTTCTTGTGCAGCGAGTTGTACATTAAAAAAAAGAATGATAATTAAAGTTAGTTGAAATGATTTCATAATAGTTTTTTTAATAAATATAGTTAGTTGATTTATAAGTGTTTATAAAAATACTAATAAAATTATTAAAAAGCCCTACCTACAAATAGGTATATTTTAGAAAATCAATACTTTAAGTTTTTTTAAAGACAAGAAAGCCATATATGTGGCTAAGAACAAATGTAAAAACTAATACCAATAACTATAATTATGTCAAATAAGTAAATTTGTTAAAGAAATACCTGTAAAATGTACCATGTCACGCTTAACTACTTCTTGCATTTTATTTCTAGGAAACAAAATAGCTTTTACCAATCTATTAATTATTTTTTCTTTAAAAATATTGGTTGGTGAACCATCAGATATAAATATTTGTATGGTTTGTGGACGTATTTTTTATGTTTTTTTATTCAATTCCAGATCTGTATTAATTAAATACCTAACAGGTCTTATTTTTTTAATTAAAAAATCTTTTTCAACTCCTAGTTTTAACCATTCGTCTATTTGCTTTGATGTTAGTCCAAAATGAGTAACTATTTTCTCCTTATTTATTTCATTTTCTTTAAAAGAAATACATAGTTTATGAATAAAAATTTCGAAAAGTGTTGATTCATAAAAATTGATATCAATTTGCTTTAGCTCTTGTTTTGAATCTGTTTTTTGTTGATCTTTATTTGATAAGGTTTTCTTAAAATCAATTCCTTTATCAAGCTGATCTTGATTATCATTTGATTCATTAAATAAATTACCCTGTTTCACCTCAATTGGGGTTTTAAATGACTTTACAACTAAGTCCTCTACGTTTATCTTTAAATCATCAGGAAGCCACTGTGAACCCAACTTAACCACGGCCTCATTCCCTTTATTTTGTTTTTTATCTTGTGAATTAACAACCCACAATTGTACCCATTTATTTTTAATATTTTCTTTTGCTCCTTCCCAAGTTCCTCCTTTTGTTTCTGCCTTAATAACTATTGTAGCATTAGAGGTACAATAAATTAATTTGTTTCTACCCATTGCATTACCAACATTGAAGCCAGCCTCTGGATTATAAGGAGAAATTAATACAAGTCTATTATCAACAATACTTTCTCTATATATTTTGGATGAAGATTTTTTTAATAAGCTATCCGCAAGTATTCCTAAAGCATAACCTTTTAAAGACAAAGCACCAACCATAGAGTGCTCATCTACACCTCTTGCACCTCCAGAAATCACACCACAATTTTGATTTACAATTTGCTTAACAATATATTTAGTATTATCTATATCTTGAATTGATAAATTTCTAGAACCAACAATTCCTATATAATTTTTATTTAAAAGCTCTTTATTACCAACCCCAAAAAGAATTGGTGGGACACGATCTTTTAAATTGTTCTTTAAACTTTCAGGATATTCTTTATCCCCTCTATTAATTACCCAAATACCTGCCTTAGACCATTTTTCTAATTTAATAGCTAATGCCATTTTACGATCTAGCAATGCTATAATCCTATTTTTGTCAATAGATTTATCTTCCCAGTTCTTCAAAAGATTGTTTAAATCAATTGTTAATAGGTTTTCTGGTTTTAATTTATTTTCCTGCAACCAACGCACAAACCTATTCCATTCCAATAAAGCTAATGGCTTATTCTTTTTATCTAAATCTTTTGAAAAATAAGATGTAAGTAGTAATATGGCTTTTGTTCTTTCTGAAATCATTCTATTCGCTTACTGATGTTGATGTTAAGGCAATAGGAATTACAATTCCTGAGCCAGCCTTTCTTAATAATGTTGCTGCTATGGTAAAAGTCCATCTAGAATCTACAGCATCATCAAACAAAAATACAGGTTTATTTGGAACATTACCATCTATTTGAAAAACACCATCTAAATTTTTACATTGATGATAACTATTCTCTTGCTCTTTTTGTGGACTTGTATCCTTTGCTTTTATTATTAAAGGAATAAAAGGAATTCCTAATTTTGCCGCTAATCTTTTAGCAAAATTTGGAACTAATAAAGGAGCTCTTAAAGATGGTATACAAGTTAACCATTCTGGTAAAGGATCAGGACGCCATCTTTTAATAATCATATCACACATTGCATCTACCAATTCATCTCTAAAATGACCTTGATGCTTATCATCTGCAACCATTTTACCCCAACCTGCATCACCCCACCTAGATAACACTTTTCCTTTTTCCGCTTGTAAATTTTTAGGTAAATTGCCTCTCCATTGATATTTTGGCAATGCATTTCTTGCTATTTGTTTTCTAGGTTCAATATCAAACTCAGAATGTTTTAAATATATAGAAGCTTTTAACACGTTACTTTGAGAGGCTGTATTTGGTAAAATATTTTCATTTAAACAATTTGCACAATGACCACAAGGTTTGACATTCTCATCATCTAATACATTTTGCAAAAATAGCATTAAACAATCTTTTGATAGTATATAGTTTTGCACAATTTGCCACTCTAATAACCGTTGATTTGTTAATCTTGCAACCTTATCAGTATCCATGGAATAGTTAATGGCAGTTCTTTGCCATTGGGTACCAATTTTAACAATTGGTGAAGGAACCTCAACACTCAAGTATTTTATTGTTTTGGTAATCTGGCTATATTTTACATTTAAAAGTTCTTGTAATTTAGGTATAGACAAACCTTCGTGATCCTCAATAACTTCTAAAATTTTCTCTACTGTTTCTTCTGGAGGAAATGCTCCTTCTCTAAAATAGCGATGTACATCCGCATCTTCTTGTCCTGATAATAAAATACCGTAAGCACTTTTTATTGCACGACCTGCACGACCAACTTGCTGGTAATAACCGATAATAGATCCTGGAGCCTGAAAGTGAATCACAAAATTTAAATCGGGTTTATCATATCCCATTCCTAAAGCAGTAGAAGCAACTAAAACTTTAATATCATTATTATACAAAGAATCCTCTAAAAACTCCCTATATTCAGTTGAGCTATCAAAATTATCATGTTTAATATCTGAATAATAAGCAGCAGCATCAATATTGCAATCATTTAGCCATTGTGTAACAGTTCTAGCATCACGTTTTGTTAAAACATATACAATACCACTACCTGCCATATTAGGAATATTCTCTTTTAACCAAGCTAAACGTGATGCCTGGTCTTGCAACTTAATATTCTGTAGTTTTAAACTTGCTCTTGTTAATCCGCCTCTAATTGTTTTAATTCCTCCTAACTGTTCTTCAATATCATTTACTACTCTATCATTAGCTGTTGCTGTTGTTGCTAAAATTGGCATACCACTAGGCATCGCTTTTAAAATACCTACAATACGTCTATAGTCTGGTCTAAAATCATGACCCCAATCTGAAATACAATGTGCTTCATCTACAACAAACAAACCAATTTTATCTGCAATTGGAAACAGAATTTCATCCATAAATCGATCATTAGCTAAACGTTCTGGTGAAATTAATAGAGTATCTATATTATTTTTTAAAACTTCATTTTGAATAGCTTTCCAATCATCAAAATTTGTTGAATTTATAGAAACGGCTTTAAGACCTAAACGTTCTGCTGCTTCAATTTGGTTACGCATTAAGGCTAATAATGGTGAAATAATTATAGTTGGTCCTCTACCTTGTTCTCTTAATATTTTGCTACTTATAAAATAAACTAAACTTTTACCCCAACCTGTTCGTTGAATAACTAACAATTTTTCTTTATTTATAGTAAGTTTTTCAATGGCTTCCCATTGACCTTCTCTAAATGTTGCAGTAGGCATATTTATTGACCTACGTAACATATTCAATGCTCTTTCTTTACTCATAGAAGTCTTTTTTGTAATAATCCTTTTTTTTGGTTTTTTTACTTTTTTTGAAACATCTTTTTGAACTGCTTTTTTTAAAGGCTTGGAGATATTTTTGTTCTCTTTATTTAATTGAACTATTTCTTTTTTTTCATTTATCTTAATTGGTTTTTTTAATCTTTCTAAATTACTTGAAAACTTTTCTGCTTCTAATTCTCTTAATTTTAATTTTTGCTCTTGCTGTTCAAAATATGATAATTTTGCACCTTGCTTTTCGCACTTTTTCTCTGTAGTGGTTTTTATATTCTTTAAACTATTTCTTTCTTCTTCTTTAATTAATCTTTCTCTTTCAAGTTTTCTTCTTTTTAAGTTTTTTTCTTTTTGTTGTATTTTTCTTAATTTTAATTCTTCTATTCTTTTCTTTTTTAACGAGTAATCTAATGCTGCTTTACTTTTTGAAAGCTCTTTTTCCTTTTCGTTTTTAGCCCTCCATTCTTGTAAATCTGCAACATTCTTCTCTTCTTTAGTTGGTTTCCTCAACTGAACATAATTTTCCTCTTTGGCTCTCTTTTTATCAATATTTTCTAATTCTTTATGAATTATTTCTTTTTGATTTTCTAATGAGTCAACACTTTTATTTTTTTTATCATCTTTTAGATTCTTTAATTTTTTTAGGATGTTAAATATATTTAGATTCATTATTTCGAGAATTAGCTTTAAGATAAACAAACAAATGTTTGAAATAGAGACTTTTATAAATATCTTGTTATTATAACCTTGCTATTTTTTTAAATGTTGTTATCAACTACATTTTTTAGATTACCCCCTCAAAAACCTCCCGCAAAACACTCTGCATCATCATCTCACTATGCTCTTGGCTTTGTTCTACTTCTTGGGCTAAAGCATCACATAAACACATTAAAGCATTTACTTTTTCTACAATGGTTTTTTGTTCTTCTAGTGGTGGAAGTGAAATCAATAAGTCAGTGATATCTCCCATCTTCATATTAGGTTGTTGACTTTTTCCATCAAATTTTGATTTATAATAATTTAACACCTTGGGTGATTGTATAAATGAAAATATATAAGGATGATAAATTTCTTTTGTCATTGACCTAATTGATGCAACACGTTGATTTAATAAAGAGTTATTATAAGCGGAAGGACAAATAGATATTTTCAAGCCATCTTTAATATATGGTCTTGTTAAAGCTAATATTAAATCTCCTTTTTTAATTAAATAATTAGGATGTAATTCATTAAAACCATCAGGTAAATAGTCATCAGTTTCGACAAAATTACGCACACCTGCATTTGTGATTTTAATACATTTTACTCCTCCTTTTTTATTAAAATCTCCACTTTTAAAACTAGCTCCAGCAATTATATCTGTAACAGTACCTAACCTACACCAAACCCAACCTTCAGGCAACTCATAAGGAATTTCATCTTTGGTAATTGGTGGTAAGGCTTTTTCCTTTTTTATTTTTTTGTCTGCAATAAGTTGTGCTTTCTCTTCTTGTATGCGCTTTAAGAGTTGGCTGGCATCTTCGGTATTAGGATTATTTGCTCGCCAATCTGCTGTGAGTTTTCCTTGTACTGCTAATTGTAAAACGGTTTCTCTTAATTTTTTAATGTTGGTGGTTTCATTAAAGAAACTTTTAAAATGGTCTTGTAAAAAAGTCCATTCTTGGTTTGCCTTATTGGCAGTGAGTTGGTGTAATGCAGACGTTACAAAATCTTCTTTTAAACCAATACGCTCAACCGTTAATTGCTCTAATTGTGCTACTTCTTTAAAAAGGGTTTCTACTACTTTTACGATTTCTTTTTGTTCTTCTAGTGGTGGAAGACCAAAAACTTGAGTTCTTATTTTGACTCTAGATATATTTGGTTGTGCTCCACCTTCACCTTGATTGATAAAAGTATCTTTTAAACCTTTTAAAAGTAGATGCAAAAATAAACTAGTAATACAACTAAAAGGAGTACAAGCACAAACTGCCTGATTTGTTGTTCCTTTTACTTTTAATATTCCAGTTTTTCCAATAGTTGCTCCATACATAGCAATTAATACATCTCCAGGATTATTTAACCTAACAGATGTCTTTTCGAGAGCGAGTTCAGTAATTTTTTCCTTTGACTCATAATCCATAACTGAATTATTAAGTTCTCCTGATTTAAACCAATTTATTTTTCCTCCATAAAATGATGAATTTGAACGTAAAGGGGTAGAACCAGCACCCCAATCACCAATTTCACCAAGTCTTACAGTTTCCCAATTATTAGGAAGGTTTGTAATTAATTCTTCCTTTTTAACTTTTGAAAGAAGTTTTTCTTTCTTAATTTTCTTCTCTTTAATTAAATTTTCTTTTTCAATTTTTATTTTCTTCAATAATTCAAAGGCAGGTTCAATATCCTTATTTTCTTCTCGCCAATTCGCAGTCAATTTCCCTTGTATTGCCAATTGTAAAATCAATCCTTTTAATTCTTTGGCATTTTTAGGACGAATGGTTAATTCTTTAAAGTGTTTTAGTAATTGCATAGTATGTGATTGCCTTTATGAGATGTCTCGACTGCGCTCGACATGACAATTAGAACTTTGATTATTTTAAAGCTTCGGTTAATACATTGATTATTTCGTCTTGTATGCTAGAAATTTTTTGTTCCGTAATTCTAAATTTTTCTAAAATTACTTCTGGGTTTTCTAACGTATCAGCTTCTTGGTGTGGGTTTTTAATATCAAGGTTGTAATTACGTTTTTTAATATCTTCAATAGATACTTTCCAAGCGTATGCGTTCTCTTCCCTATTATTCCACCATTTTTTTTCTACATCAAACTCTTTAATATGAATCGGTTTGGTTTTGTTGTAGCTTTTTGCTCCTTTTGGGTATTGGTGTTCGTAATACCAAACTTCTTTGGTTGGTGTGCCTTTTTCAAAAAATAACAAGTTGGTTTTAATACCTGTGTATGGATTAAATACACCATTTGGTAAACGTACAATGGTATGTAGGTTACATTTGTCTAACAACTCTTCTTTTAGCCGTGTTTTCATGCCTTCGCCAAACAAGGTACCATCTGGTAATACAATAGCACAACGACCGTTATTTTTTAAGAGCTTCATAATTAAAGCTAAAAATAAATCGGCGGTTTCTTTGGTTCTGAATTTTTTAGGAAAATTGGTTTCTGTACCATCTTCTTCTACACCACCAAAAGGCGGATTAGACAAAATAATATCTAACTTGTCTTTGGCGCCCCAATCTGCATAGGGTTTGCTTAGTAAATTGTCTCTGCGAACTGCTGGCAAATCGAAACCGTGCAACATTAAATTGGTCGTACACAGCAAATGTGGCAATGGTTTTTTCTCGATACCTCTTATAGATTTTTGTAATATTTCTCTGTCTTTATGATCTTTTACTTGGTTTCGCATAAAATCGATACTACAGGTTAAAAAGCCTCCGGTACCCGATGCAGGATCTAAAATACTTTCGCCCAATTGTGGGTTGATCATATCTACCATAAACTGTGTTACGGCTCTTGGTGTGTAATATTCACCAGATGAACCTGCAGATTGTAAATCTTTTAAAATAGTTTCGTAAATATCATTAAACACATGACTTTCTTTTGAGTTGTTAAAGTCAATCTCGTTAATCACGTTAATTACTTGACGAAACAAAGTTCCGTTTTTCATGAAATTATACGTATCATCAAAAACAGAACGTATTATTTTAGCTTGCGGACTTATGGTAATGTCTAATTCTTTTAAGGCAGGAAAAAGCTCGTTTTCTATAAACTCCATTAAAGCATCGCCTGTTAAACCCTCATCGTCAGCTGCCCAATTTTGCCATTTTAAGTGTTCTGGAATTGGCGATTGATAATCGTCTATGGTAATTTCCCATTCTTCTTCTTTATCCGCAAATATTTTCATAAACAGCATCCACACCATTTGTGAGATCCGTTGTGCATCTCCATCTACACCTGTGTCTTTGCGCATAATATCGCGTATACTTTTTATGTTGGTTGTTATGTTACTCATTAAGCTATATTGTATATTTCGTTTTCTAAATCTTTTATGGCTTGGTCAAAATCTTTCTTTTTACCAAAGGCTCTTACCAATTCAACAGGCGTTCCCATTTCTGTAAGCGGTTTTACTTTTAGTATTGCTCCTTGTTCTATAGAGGCAATGCCTTCTTTTTCGTATTTATCTAGCAGACTATAAAGTACTCTTTGTGCAGTAGCACTATACTTTGCAAAGTAATTACGTTTTCGCACATTGTTTGCTCTTTCTTGTCTTGTTAATGGTGGTTGGTCATAAGCAATATGGCAAATTAAGTCGAATGCATCTAAATCTTGTCCAACTTCTTCACGCAAGGCTTCTAGCAATACTCCATGTTCTGCCAACTCTTGTATGAGTTCTTCTTTCTTTTCAGAAGTATTCCATTTTTGGATAAAATCATCTAAGGAAGCAAACTCTTTTTCAATATTTTTTTTGGAATATTCTTTTAAAGACTCTGTGATTAATTTGCCATCTTTTCCATAATATTGAACACGTTCATTAACTACGGTAACAGGAATTTGATTTACATAATACTTTCTAACAGTTTCTTCATCTTCATCAATATCAATATTGGGTTGCGTTGGTCTAAAGCCTCCTAAACTTTTAGCTGACAAATCCTCTTGTTGGTCTTCAATTTCTTCGTCTGGCGGAATTACAGATTCCTCAATAGTCGGTTCGTAAATCTGAACAGGGTCTCCATCAAAATCAGGTCTTGCAAAAATATTAGTGGCTTTTCTAAAGTCCATAATCGTAAAAAACACTTTTCCTTCTGCTTCTCTAATACGTGTTCCTCTACCAATAATTTGTTTGAACTCGGTAACTGAATTGATATTTGATTCCAATACAATCAATTTTACCATTTTGGTATCAATACCTGTGGTTAGCATTTTTGATGTTGTGGCAATAACAGGAAATCGTTCTTCTACATCCGTAAAATTATCAAGTTCTTGTTTGCCTACTTCATCATCGCCAGTAATTTTAACACAGTAATTCCAGTGATTTGCAACAAGATCTGCATTTTCATTAATTAATGCTTGTCGCATTCTATTGGCATGATCTATATCTACACAAAACACAATGGTTTTTGCATAACGATCTGTAGCTTTTAAATATTCGGTAATTTTTTTAGCGATTAATGCAGTACGTTCATCAATTGCTAAAGTTTTATCGTAATCTTTTAAATTGTAAATTCTATCTTCAACCTCATTTCCATATTTATCTACCAAACCTGCTGTTGGTCGCCAACCTTCATCTACATTTGTGGAAATTCGGACTACTTTATACGGAGCTAAAAAACCATCGTCAATTCCTTGTTTTAAAGAATACGTATACACAGGATCTCCAAAGTATTCCATATTAGAAACATCTTTTGTTTCCTTTGGTGTTGCTGTTAAGCCAATTTGGGTTGCAGTCGTAAAATAATCCAAAACTGCCCTCCATGCAGAAGCCTCTGATGCAGAACCTCTATGGCATTCATCAATAACAATTAAATCAAAAAAATCTGGACTAAACTCTTTATAGGCATTTTTATCTTCGTCTGTAGACGTTAATCCCTGATACAAGGCAAAATATATTTGATATGATTTATCAATCTTTCGGTTTTTAATGATATGCATAATATCATTACCAAAAGGAGAGAAATCGCCGTTTTTAGTTTGCGTTAATAATGCATTTCTATCAGCTAAAAATAAAATACGTTTTTTAATACCTGTTTTCCATAAGCGCCAAATAATATTAAAAGCGGTATAGGTTTTTCCTGTACCTGTTGCCATGACCAAGATAATTTTGTCTTGTCCTTTAGCGACTGCTTCTACAGTTCTGTTTACAGCATTTTGTTGATAGTATCTTGGTGTCATTCCACTATCATCCGCGTAATACTCTTTTTCTACAATCTCTTGTGCTTCTGGCGTTTCAATTTGAGTATACTTTAAATATTTTTTCCACAAGGTTTCAGGTGATGGAAAATGATTTAAAGAAAGTTCTTTTTCTAATTCGTTTGATGTAGTTGTTTTATCATGAAACACAAAAGAATCTCCATTGGAAGTAAATACAAATGGAATTTGAAGAATCTCAGAATATTCTAAGGCTTGTTGCATACCATGTCCAACAGGCTTTTTATTGTCTTTAGCTTCAATAATGGCAATAGGAATGTTGGATTTGTAATACAAAATATAATCTGCTCTTTTACTTTTACCTCTAGTGTACATTTTACCTTGTACAATGATTCTACCATCCGTAAAAGAAACTTCTTCTCTTACTTGAGTTCTCATATTCCAACCTGCTTTTTGTAAGGCAGGGTTTATAAATTTGGTGCAAATATCTCTTTCAGAAAGGTTTTTCTTATTCATAACAATATGATTGGTGGTAATTTTTCTTTTTCAACCTTAAAAGTAAGTATTTTTAATAAATACTAAAGAAAAATAACAAGCAAATGCATTATTAAGATACACGATTACCTTTTTTTATGATATTCACAAAAGCAAAAGAAGTGTTTTGTATGCTATAATTATTTTAATGGATTATCATAAATAGCTGGTTGTGAGACCTATCTTCTGTTGAAATGTCAAAACTGGGTGGCTGCATTAGAATTACACTACTGGCTCTTTTAATAAAAACTTTGTATATATTGTGTGTGAGATTTCTCCTTTGTCGAAATGACAAAATTGGGTGGAAATATTGGAATGACACAACTGGTTGGTAGCATTAACATGGCACAACTGAAAGTTCTATATGTACTATCTACCTAAAAATTTCTACAAAAATCAATCCTACTTCCCTCCTAATGCGCTCCTAGTCTCCTCCGAGTTTTCTCCCAAAAACGTCCATTTTTTAAAAATACACCCCTAGCCCACTCGAAGAAAACCCGAATAAGACTCGAAGAAAACAACCCAAAATGTTCGTTTTTGTGTCATTGTGTGTCAAGGTGTGCCAAGGTGTTTCAGGATGTTTCATCTTGTGTCATGCTGTGTCAGGCTGTGTCAAACTGTGTCAATTCGTTTCAGAAGGTTTCAATACGTGTCAACCTGTGTCAAGTGTTTGTTTGTTAGATTTTTAGCACTTAGCTTTGACCATTATAAACCATTAAAAACATATACATTATGGCAACATTTGAAAAAGGCATACTTGGCGGATTTTCTGGCAAAGTAGGCAACGTAGTAGGCTCTCGATGGAGAGGTAAAAATGTAATGCGTAGTTTACCTCAGCGTGGTAACTACACACCTTCTGACAAACAAGAAGAGCAGCGCGAAAAATTTAAAACCGTAATTGGTTTTTTAAGTCCGCTGACAGACATTTTAAATCTCTATTTTGGGAAAACACAGGGCGATAAATCGCGTTATAATTTGGCAACTTCTTATCATTTAAAAAATGCGGTTGAAAGTACACCTTTGGGCATGGCCATGGAATATGCCAAAGTATTGATTAGTAAAGGCGATTTACGAGGTATTGATGGCGGTACTGTTGCTGCAGCTGCAGCGCAAGTCCTTAATTTTACGTGGCAAGACAATAGTGGCCAAGGAAAAGCAACTGCCACAGATATGTTTATGGTAGTGGTATATGCACCCGATTTAGGGATGTATTACACCAATGTAGCCGTAGCTACCAGAGATGCTTCCTCAGCAAGTGTTACTTTGCCCAATTATATGGCAAGTTTTGAAGTAGAGGTTTGGGCTTCTTTTAGCAAGCCTTCAACCAATTATGCAGCAAATAGTACCTATTTAGGTGCGGTTACTGTATTGTAATAGTAGGCGTTTTTACAACGCATGCTATCCACAGGCTTTTAAAAAGCGTGTTTGCGTACCACATGAAGATGTATTGCGTTAGCACGTTTTTGGTATGTTTACGATTGTGGTTATCCACTTTTTAACACAGTAAAATACGCCAACCATTGTCAAAAAGAACCATTGCTACAAGTACATTACCTGCAGCAATATTCTTTTAAAAATACACATAGCTCCTTTGTTTGTTTGGTATGTTAAGGTTGATTTCTTAAGAGAAACCTCCATGGAATACCTGCTATAAAAACACATTGCGTTACTCCTTATTAAAGTTGCGGATGCTTTTTAAGAGTAGCATTTTATTCAATAAGCTTTTTGGAAACATAGGGCTACAGCCTATTTTAACATCTATAATTTGGTGAGTTTTCCTGAGCCGAAACAGGGTGCTTCTACTAATGTTTAGATGTTTTAAGACTTCTTCTGTAGTAAGCCATTCTTCGTTTTTGATTAATTTTGCATCAATCTTTACATCTTTGTAAATGGATGTTGGTTTGGGTTGTTTTTTCTTTTTTTTCATACTAGCTTTTTTTTAAGTTACATATATCTCTAACATAGAGTATATTACCTGCAATATAGTCATTTTTTTGTAACATGGTTTTTGGGAAGCTGGTTTGACTTTTTTAATATGGTATTTGGATGTGCTTACTCTTGTGTGGGGGTGCTTTGTACTTCGTAATGATGGGTGTTGTTTTTTTTTCTTTGTTCTTTTCCATTGATGAAAAGAACCAAAAATCTAGACTTATTTTAATTTTCTTGAATTCTACAAGCTATTACACTATCGTGTCCAGACCGTTCCACTACGTTGCACTCTTTGGACACTTAGCCGTTTCATACCTTTTGAATTGCTACGAAAATTAAAAATATGTCGGGTTGAGATTGTAACTAAGCTTTTTACCTCTTAATTTTTTAAATACTCGTCATTGCGAGGCTTTTTTAGCCGCGGCAATCTGTTGGTGGTTACTTTCTGGTGTTTGTGTGGTTAACTGGGTGTGCTTACTGTTGTGTGCTTACTCGTGCGTAGGGTTGTTTCGTACCTCGCAATGACAGGCGTTATTATAAATTTAATAATGTTTTTAACAAAACTACCTGGATGCTCGTCATTGCGAGGCTTTTTCAGCCGCGGCAATCTGTTGGTTGTTACTTTCTGCTGTTTGTGTGGTTGATTGGTTTTGGTATACTTTTTTCTTTGTTCTTTTCCATTGATGAAAAGAACCAAAAATCTAGACTTATTTTAATTTGCTTGAATTCTACAAGCTATTACACTACCGTGTCCAGACCGTTCCACTGCGTTGCACTCTTTGGACACTTAGCCGTTTCATACCTTTTGAATTACTACGAAAATTAAAAGTATGTCGGGTTGAGATTTAGATTATATAAACTTTACAGCAATGACGGGCTTTATTATAAATTCAATAATGTTTTTAACAAAACTACCTGGATAATCGTCATTGCGAGGCTTTTTTAGCCGCGGCAATCTGTTGGTGGTTACTTTCTGGTGTTTGTGTGGTTGATTGGGTGTGCTTACTGTTGTGTGCTTACTCTTGCGTGGGGTTGCTTCGTACCTCGCAATGACGGGCGTCGTTTTCACTAACAATAGCTTTTACTAACAAAAATAATTAAATACTCGTCATTGCGAGGCTTTTTCAGCCGCGGCAATCTGTTGGTGGTTACTTTCTGGTGTTTGTGTGTTTGACTGGGGGTAGTTAACTAGGTGTGATTACTGTTGGTTGCTTACTCTTGCGCTTCTTTTTACAACATAGGCACATAGGGTATATCGTTTCTTATAAGGCGTTATTATAAATTCAATAATGTTTTTAACAAAACTACCTGAATACTCCTCATTGTAAGGCTTTTTTAGCCGCGGCAATCTGTTAGTGGTTACTTTCTGGTGTTTGTGTGTTTTACTGGGTGTACTCACTGTTGTGTGCTTACTCTTGCATGGGATTGCCACGTCGTACCTCCTCGCAATGACAGATTCGGGTGGAGTTAGCAATGTGTGCTTACTCCCTCGTGGGGTTGCTTCGTACCTCGCAATGACGGCGTCGTTTTCACTAACAATAGCTTTTCCTTACAAAACTTCTTGAATACTCGTCATTGCGAGGCTTTTTCAGCCGTGGCAATCTGTTGGTTGTTACTTTCTGGTGTTTGTATGGTTCACTGTGTGTGCTTACTGTTGTGTAAATACTCTTGTGTAAGTTTGCCGCTTTTGCTTCATATTCTCGCAACAGGCTACACCTCCTTGCGATAACAGATTCAAGTAAAATTAAATAAAGTTGATAATGGTATTAAAACAAAAGGGAAATTGTAAATATATAAAATGGCAGTAGTTATTAAGAAAAGGTACCTAGTGGGGAGAGCAGGATTCGAACCTGCGAAGACGTAGTCAACGGAGTTACAGTCCGTCCTCGTTGGCCGCTTGAGTATCTCCCCTTTGGTAAATATATAATGTTTATGAACGTACCTTTTTTTATACCTTTTTTGTTTTTATCAGACCAATATTGGGCTTTATAATTACAACTTCTTGATTATGAACTAAATGATTTCGTTCCTTAAAATCCGTTGGTCTTTGTGATAAAAAACATTCTTTTTCTCAAAAAGGTTTGCGAATATACAAAGTTTTTAGAAATGTCCTAAACATCATAAAATTATTTTTTAGTTTTTTTCCGATGCTTTATGTAAGCATTTGTGTACTAGTTACTAACAAAAAAACTTAAATACTTGTCATTGCAAGGCTTTATTAGTTAAAGTAATATGTTTGGTAAAAGCTTTTTGCTGTTTGTGTGTTTAACTGGGTGTGCTCACTGTTGTTTGTTTACTCAAACGTGGGGTTGCTTCGTACCTCGCAATGACGAGCGTAGACTTTACTAACATTGAATTTCACTAACAAAACTACCTGAATACTTGTCATTGCGAGGCTTTTTTTAGCCGCGGCAATCTGTTGGTAAAGGCTTTCTGCTGTTTGTGTGGTATACTGGGTGTGCTTACTGTTGTTTGCTTACTCAAACGTGGGTTTGCTTCGTACCTCGCAATGACGAGCGTAGACTTTACTAACATTGAATTTCACTAACAAAACTACCTGAATACTCGTCATTGCAAGGCTTTTTCAGCCGCGGCAATCTGTTAGTTGTTAAATTCTGGTGTTTGTGTGTTTTACTGGGTGTGGTTTACTTTTTTCTTTGTTCTTTTCCATTGATGAAAAGAACCAAAAATCTAGACTTATTTTAATTTTCTTGAATTCTACAAGCTATTACACTATCGTGTCCAGACCGTTACACTGCGTTTCACTCTTTGGACACTTAGCCGTTTCATACCTTTTGAATTGCTACGAAAATTAAAAGTATGTCGGGTTTAAGATTTAGATTAAAGTTTGCCATATTTGCTTCGTATTCTCGCAACAGGCTACACCTTCTCGCAATAAAGGTTGTTATTATAAATTCAACAATGTTTTTTAACGATACTTCCTCTAAAATTTATCGCTAATCTAAAAATACTACTGCCCATATTTTAATCTTTAGCTATCATTAAAAAAACAGCATTCAACTCAATGTCTCTTCAATAATTTGACGATAATTATATTGAATACCTTTTGTAACTTTTGATTTGTCTTGATCAAATCCTGCTTCGGCTATTGAAAACATTTCAGAATTTTGCCCTCTTAAGTTTTTATCGCTCCATAGTATAATTTCTGTGATCATTGGTGCTAAAGCTATTCCCTTTTCTGTTAACAAATAAATGTTTTCTTTTTGGTTGTTGGGTAATTTCTGTTTTGTAAGCAATTCGTTTGCTTCCAACCACTTTAATCTTGACGATAATATACCAGGCGCTATTTTTTCAGGAGATATGGAAAAATCCTTAAAAGTCTTCTTTCCTTGAAGCAACATATCTCTTATGATGAGTAAAGACCATTTATCACCCACAATATCTAACGTAGAAGCAATTGGACAACCTGATCTAAAAATATTTGACATTTTTTACTATTGTTTTAGTAGTAATAAAATAATTTAATTACTTTTGCTACTGATTTAATAGCAAAAATAATATTTTTAAATGAAACAGTCGCAACAAATTGTACTTATAACTGGAGGTAGCTCAGGAATTGGACTTGCTCTCGCTAAAAAGTTTATGGAAAACGACAATACTGTAATCATTACAGGTCGTAACTTGTCCAAATTGAAAGCGGTTCAAAAGGCCTTTCCAAAAATCCATATATATCAAAATGATGTGACAAATGATATAGAAGTCAAAATATTAGATGACAATATTCAAGAAAAATTTGGGGGCATTGATATTTTGATCAACAATGCAGGAATCATGAATTTGGTAAATGCAGGAAACGAAAACAATGACTTGCAAAAACAAATGCAAGAAATTGAAATCAACTACAATTCGCCAATTCGATTATTACATTACTTTTTACCACAACTTAAAACAAGTAACAACGCAGTTCTTGTAAATGTTTCTTCGGGTTTAGCCTACGTACCCTTTGCACAAGCACCTGTATATTCAGGAACAAAATCGGCCTTGCATTTTTGGACCAAAGGGATACGACCACAACTAAAACCTTATCAAATAAAAGTAGTTGAGCTTTTGCCTCCTGTTGTAGACACCCCAATTTTTGACAATATTGGTGCTCCAGAAAAAAGCAATTTTAACCCCATGCCTCCTAAAAAATTAGCCAAGCTGTTTTGGAAAGATTTTATAAAAGGAAAAGAAAAAATGACACCTGGGCTTTCTAATCAACTAAAATTGATGAGCAGGCTGACACCAAAGTTTATTTTTAATCAAATGAATAAACAACCCATTCCTAAAATATAAAATAATGAAAAATGCAATCTCAATCATCGCCATAATAGGTATTGGCGCATTTATAGGTAACATGCTTAACATCGGGTTAAGTCACGCCGTCTATTGGCAATCGCTTGACCCAATAGCATTTATGGATTTTTTTGCAATTGACTTTCCTTTATTACTGGTTCCAACTGTGGTTACACTTATGCCTGCATGGTTAGGAACGCTGTTTGTATTTTTAAAAAACGATAAAAAATCAGAAGGCAGAAAGTACTGGAGGCTTGCATTTTTAGCTTTGACACTTACTATTATTCAAACTTCAATTTATCATTTACCTATAAACTTAGATTTTGTAGCACAAAAATATGATGTTACAACAGCAACAAACAAACTCAACGGCTGGGTAATTTCTCATTGGATAAGAATTGGTATAGCCATTATTTCGGGTGTTTATGCCATCAAAGGTTTTCAACAATCAACAATAAATCAATAATAAATCAATAATAAATTAACAACATGGACAATTTTACAATTTTTAATCTACAAACAGTTGCAGCATTATTAATGGCATTCTTTGCCTTACGATGGTTTGTATTACCAAAGGTTTCTCACTTACCTATAAAAGAAGCATTAATACCCTTTGTTTTTATACAAGGAATAAGATATTTAGGAATGATGTTTATGGTTGATCATCAAATTTATGATGAATTCCCTAAGGATGTAGCATTTACAATTGGTGTTTGGGATTATAGCGTCGCAATTTTAGCACTGATAACCACTTATGCTCTGAAAGTCAAGTGGAAATTTGCCATACCCCTTGTTTGGGTTTTCAATATTTGGGGATTTGCAGATTTAATGACTGCATTGCCTAGAGCTTCAGCACTTGAGTTTTATAATTATGATATTGGTGGTATATGGTGGATGTCAATCATTGTAGGTCCTATAACCATCATAAGCCATATCTACATATTTATCAGACTATTTAAAAACCTTAAAAAGAAAGAAGTAGATAAATACGCAACAAAATGAATATGACACTACTTTTCGTTTCGTTTATGGCTCCTTTGGTTGCTGTTGCGTGCTTTATTAGGTGTTCTGAATCTTGCGTGGGTTTGCTTTTGCTTCGTATTTAGCAATAGGCTATACCTTGTAATGACAGACGTAATCTTAAAAAAAACTTATCACTAACAAAACTACTTAAAGACTAGTTATTGCAAGGCTTTATTAGCCAAAGTAATCTATTGGTGAAGGCTTTCTGCTGTTTATGTGTTTTACTGGGTGTGCTTACTGTTGTTTGCTTACTCAAACGTGGGTTTGCTTTGTACCTCGCAATGACAAGCGTAGACTTTACAAACATTGAATTTCACTAACAAAACTACCTGAATACTTGTCATTGCAAGGCTTTTTTAGCCTCGGCAATCTGTTTGGTTAAAGCTTTTTGCTGTTTGTGTGTTTTACTGGGAGTGCTTACTGTTGGTTGCTTACTCAAACGTGGGTTTGCTTCGTACCTCGCAATGACGGGCGTAGACTATATTAGCATTGGATTTTCACTAACAAAACTATTTGGATACTCGTCATTGCGAGGCTTTTTCAGCCGCGGCAATCTGTTAGTTAAGGCTTTTTGCTGTTTGTCCACTCTTTGTTATTTGCTTTATTCTTTTCTTTTTTCCATTGATGAAAAAAGAAACAAAAAAATCTAGACTTATTTTAATTTGCTTGAATTCTACAAGCTATTACACTATCGTGTCCAGACCGTTCCACTGCGTTGCACTCTTTGGACACTTAGCCGTTTCATACCCTTTGAATTGCTACGAAAATTAAAAGTATGTCAGGTTGAGATTGTAACTAAGCTTTTTACCTCTTAACTTTTTTAAATACTCGTCATTGCAAGGCTTTTTCAGCCGTGGCAATCTGTTGGTTGTTACTTTCTGCTGTTTGTGTGTTTTACTGGGTTTGGTTGACTGGGTGTTCTCACTGTTGTGTGCTTACTCTTACGTGGGTTTGCTTCGTACCTCGCAATGACGGGCGTAGACTTTACTAACATTGAATTTCACTAACAAAACTACCTGAATACTCGTCATTGCGAGGCTTTTTCAGCCGCGTCAATCTGTTGGTGAAGGCTTTCTGCTATTTGTGTGTTTGACTGGGTGTGCTTACAGTTGTATGGTTGCTCTTACGTGGGTTTGCTTCGTACCTCGCAATGACGGGCGCTAACAAAACTACCTATATACTCGACATTGCAAGGCTTTTTCAGCCTTGTCAATCTGTTGGTTAAAATGTAGTGCTTAGTGTTGCTTGTACTTGTTTATTATGCATTTTTTTAAAACAAAACCAATCTTTTAGGTACGTGTTTCGTTGACAGGCTTTTATTATGTATTAAAAACTTTATAATTATTTTACATGAACTTTATTAAAATAAAAAATGGTTTTAATAATTTGTTTTAATAGTTTATTTTTATAAAAGTTAAGTAGCATTTATACACATTAAACTTCTGCAAATCTTGCAAAATTAGAAGCTAAATAGGATAAAAAATACGTATATAAATAAGTTATAGCCAATGCAAAAAAAATATCTGCTCTTTTTTAAACACTTACAAAAGGCATTTGAAAATTAAATTTTTCATCCTCAACTTGAGATAAAATAAAGTGAGCTAAATCGGCTCGACTGATTTTTGTACTTGCATTAACACCAACCCAGCCAACTCGATAACTCTCTGTCGCTTTATCATTTGTTAATCTAGGACCTCTAACAATAGACCATTTTAAACCACTCTCTTTAAGCACTTCGTGATGTTTAATAGCATCATTTAAAACTTTTGGAACTGCAATTTTCATTATTGTTCGTATCAATTTATCTGCAAATTTTGGCTTATCTTTTTCAGGAAACGGTAAACCACCACCTGAAAGGGATATTATCCTATTAACGTTTGCATCTTTCATTGCCTGCACAATATTTTTAGTTCCGTTAGTTTGTAGCCATTCAGGCGAACCCTTTACGTGACCAAACAGACTTACAACAATATCCGTACCTTCAACGGCTTGTTTTACGTCATTTAAATTAAGAACATCACCTTTGTGAATTTTCAACTTTACGTTTTTTTGACTCATCTTTTCAGGACTTCTCACCAAGGCTTTTACCTCAAATCCTTTTTCAAGAGCTAACTCTAAAAAACACTGTCCTGTTTGACCTGTGGCACCAAATAATGCTATTTTCATTTTATTGTATTTTTAATTCTTAAATAATTACTTTCTAATTGGCTCATTGGCATATACCCGCTACCAATTTTATGATATTTGCCTTCTACTTCTATGAATATGGTTGGAAATCCTGTTACACCAAAAGTTGATGATTTTTCAAAGTCAGCTTCTGCCAATTTTCTATATTTAGGTTCTTTCATCTTTTCCACAAAATTGGCGGAATCTATCTCAAATTTTGAGGCAATCTTTCCATATCCTTGCAAGTCTTTTGGTTCTAGCCCATCATAATAGATTGCTTTTTGTAATTCAGCAGCAAACAAAACACTATTGCCTGTTGTATCCGTTTCTTTAAATATGGACAATGCTATTGAGAGAGGTATTGAGGTGAAAATTGCACTACCTTCTTTAAGTGTTTTATCTAAAAAATCGCTACCAAACTTTACGCCTGTTGCCTTTTCAACATCTTTGTATGCCCAACTTATATAACCAGCAACTTCACCAATTGCCCCTATTCTATCACCTGTTATCATTCCACCAGAAATAACCTCAAAGTCAAGACTGTCTTTGTACTTTTCTTGAAATTGAGTCATCACAGGTGAAAATCCATAGCACCAACCACACAAAGCATCATACACATAAACTATTTTCATATTTTTTTGAGATTTACAATTAAATGAACTTGCCATAAGTAAAGAGATGAACAGCAAATTTTTCATACTATCTTTTTTAGTATAGACAAATATATACTACTTTTACTGTACATAATATTTACACGGTACTAACCTTTTTGTATGTATGAAAAGAGAAAAACTAAAAATCACTGCCAGATGTCCCATTAAAACTACTACTGATTTAATTGGAGGGAAATGGAAATTACTTATTTTGTTTCAACTTGCTCTTGAACCATTAAGACCATCACAACTCAAACGCTTAATTCCAGATATAAGCGAGAAAATGTTGATACAAGAGTTAAAAGCACTTACCGATAGTAACTTAGTAATACGCAAAAACTTTGGCGAAATACCTCCTAGGGTTGAATATGAGTTAACTTCAGTGGGTCATAAGATTATGCCACTTATTGATGAAATGAAAAACTTTGCTACTGAATATGAAAACGAATTATTTAACAGTTAAGAGTTAAAAACAAAGGCTATAACAATGTATATAAAAAATAGGCGAAATAGTAATGAATTTAAGGTTTTAGGCTCGTATCAAACTTGTACTTAACTGAAATTTTAGTGCTTCGAAATTGCCTATTTTTCATATACTAACCGTTACGCAATTCCAAAAAACTCAAAAATGAAAAAAAAGGAAAAAAATAAAAAGAAAGATACGTCTAAATTATTTGATATAGATGGAATTGAAATTGTAAAGTCAAAACCATTTATCAATGTAAAAGTAAAAGAAAAGGGTTCTGATGATAAAATTGACTTCTCTGACTTACTGTAAATTTCAAAATTGGTTATAATAGACTAATCAACGCTCCTATTCTTTAGCTTATTAGTTTCAATATTCTGGTATAATTAAAAGCAACTAAATTCTGAATTAGTTAAAAAAATATAGATCTAAATAATAGTATCATCGTTCTGTATTCTGATAAAGACTATATTGTAGAAAATAAAATTTAGTTTTAACACATGGATATAATTAAATTAATTTTAGACTATGAAATCTAAATAACATCAACCTACAGAAAATATTTGCTGGTGTAAAAAATTTGAAAACTTTAAAAGGTAATGCTGCAAAGTATTTTTAATTCAGAATTAAAAAAAATAAAATTGTAGTTGATACATCATATAAGATACTAAAATTTAAAAATATAACTTGTGCTTCAATCAAAATTAATCGCTAATTTGCACATTACTAAACATATATATGAATTTATTTCTTATGATAACTAACTGCTAACACATGATAAAATTCTTTAGGAAAATTCGTCAAAAAATGCTGACTGAAAACAAATTCAGTAAATATTTTTTGTATGCTATTGGCGAAATTGTACTTGTGGTTATTGGTATATTAATTGCCTTGCAAATTAACAACTGGAACGAACAAAAAAATAATGAAGAAAAAATTACAAATATTTTAAAAGAAATACAAAGTGATATTTTAATTGATTTAGAAACTTCTAATAAGGTTTTTGACTATCAAATATTAACAGATTCTATTTCAAAAAATATATTAAACAACAAATACACACTAGAAGATTTTAGAAATAACAATTTTCAATTTATAGGGTACAATTATCGAGATTTTACAACGACTTCTAACGGTTATGATAATCTAACAGTTAATTTAGATAATGTTCCAGAAAATTATAAACACTTGCTTCCAGAGGTTAAAAATTTGTACGTTAAACTCAAAACTACTATAGATGTATATAATGAAAAAATAAGAAGTACAGTGTATACAAATATTAATAATTTATCCAATTTTAATTGGTATCAAGATTTTTTAAAAAATAAAGAAAATAAGGAACAAATTGACTTTTTTTTTAATGATGTTGCATATAAAAATCTTGTAGCCACGTATATGGGGTATAGAAGCAATATTTTTCAAATTAGTAATGAATATAGAGTAAAAGCTATAGACCTGTATTTAAAAATACATAAAGTAATTAACAGTACAATTGAAGTTCCTAAAATTGTTAATTATAAAAACAAATCTTCAAATAATTATATAGGGACTTATACATTAAAGGAAACTATAAATCCTTCTAGTATGTGGAATTCAAATATAGATGTTGTTAAAAAAAACGATCAATTAGTAATTATAAACCCAATAGATGATTTTGATTTAAAGTTACTATCCTATACTAAAAACACTTTTTTTCTTGATGAATTTTATGATGGAATAATACTATTTGATAGTCCAAAGAGTGGGCATTTGTATATATCTTATGCAGTTAACTCTTATGCAATTTATATAAAAACAGCATCAAATTAGCATTTTATATAAAAAAAGCAATTTGTAATAATATGCTGACAGAAACCTTTTTCCAAAAGTGCACATAGACTTTTTACCTTTAATTTAATTGCTTACTTTAGTAGTTGAGCATAGTATAAGGCATACATAACAATACTAGCATATACAAAAAGAGATAAAAATGATAAAAATGATAAAAAAATTAGGAATTATAACATTAATCTTTGCTACTATTTTTACAAGTTGTAATACGGATACATCAAAACCTAATGTTGAAAACCCGGAGTTTACAAAAACTAAACAACCAACTGATACACTTACAAAACACCTAAAACCTTATAACCCAAAATTGCCAACAATAGGACTTTTGATGTATAATGGCGTTTTACAAAGCGAAGTAATTGCAACATCGGATGTGTTTGCAAAACCAACTGAAGATGGAAAACAACTTTTTAACGTAATTTCTATAGCAGAAACTAAAAATCCAATAACAACCGAAGAAGGAATGCATTTTGTGCCTGATTACACGTTTAAAAATTGTCCAAAATTAACAGCTCTTTTTGTGCCAAGTGCTTACGATATGTACGCACAAGTTAATAACCCCAAGATTATTAATTTTATAATTGAAAAAAATAAGGAAACCAACTATATAGTAAGCAATTGTGCTGGAGCGCAATTAATTGGAAAATCAGGAATTGCAGACGGAAAAAAAATAGTAACGTGGATTGGTGGTGGAGAACAGTTGCAAAAAGACTATCCAAATTTAAAAGTACAAGATGAACATGTAGTTACTTTTGTTGAAGATGGAAAATTCAGTTCATCAAATGGAAATTTGGCAAGCTATATTTCTGCATTAAATTTAGTAGAAAAAATGACCAGTTTAGAACATCGGAAATTTGTTGAAAGTTATTTATATCTCGACCGACTTAAGAATTGGAAAGAATAAATACTGTTGTAAAATCAAGTAAAACTCATTAATAAAAGACTTCAGTATTTTTATAGTTATATAAACGCTGATTTTGCAATTGTAAAAAGCTAATTCAATAATTAATTACAAACTGCTACTAATTCGTTTTGTTAGTTTTACTTTAACTTGTAAAAGGTCTGCAATAATCTTTACTAACAAACCATTTAAATAGAGTTCTTTTCAAAACTTTTTAAGTAAAAACAATTTATTAGTTAATTGTTTAATTTATACACCTATCTTATATACTTATATAAAAATATTATTTTATACAAACTTAAATAAAATAAAAATGCACTTGATATTTTCTTTTAATAGCCTATTTTTATAGCAATTAAGTTGGGTATCTAAACACTAAACTTCTGCATATCCTGCTAAATTAGAATGTAAATAGGACAAAAGTTCCGTGTATAACTAAGTTGCCATTAATTTGAGAATGAAAAACCTAACAATAATTTATCTTTTGATTTTAAGCTTTTCGGCTTGCAATTCACAACAGAAAAATAACTCGGAAAAAGACCAAGAAATGTTTAACTTATTTAAAAAGAAAAGCCAAAAGAAATCAGAAGTTCTTTCGCACGCAGATTACAACCAGATTTTTGACAATGACACAATCGAAGGAATGCCGATTTCAGTAATTGACATTGGAATATTAAAAGTCCCAACAGGAAAAATAGTGGTGTGCGACCCACTTGTTACACCTGATATGAAACCACTATCTCAAGAAGTTAAAACTGGAGAATATCCTATAAAGATTTATGAAGTTAAAACTGAAAATTCTGGAGACAGATATGCTATCGCAAAACTGGAATTTAATCAACAAAAAGCAATAAAATGGGTTTTAGCTGTAAGAAACGGAGAAGACATTAACGAATTGACTGACGAAGGAGATTTTTTCGGATTTCCTGTTGATGCTGGATTGGGTGGGTTTTTTGACATTCAAGCTGGAGTTGAATATTTGAAATTTCAAGACGACTTTATAAAGTCGAACCCAAATGGGAATATTTATGACGACTTTTTTGCAATGGAATTTAAGAAAAGTGCAAAAGACCAAAATGACACAAACGATTATGGCAATTGGGTAAACTTTAAACTTCCAAATTCTGACTTAAATATTACAATGTTTCAATCAGGTTATGGAGATGGAATGTATCCTGCATTTTGGGGAATTGATAAAAACGGAGAAATAACTTCATTGGTAATTGACTTTTTTGTTGTGCTTTTACCAGAAGATGATTAATAAAAAACTAATGGCAACACCGGTAATCGTTGCACAACCCTATAATTTATAAGTAATTAATGTTAAAACTCATAATTTTAGGCTTTTAATATTAATTTTAGGTATATAAATCTAAATTTAAGTGGTCTTAAAACTGAGTAAATTATAGGTATAAAGAAGTTTTTATATAAATTGGGACGGAGTTTTAATCGGAGAACTTCTGAATAAAATTGGATTTAATTTTGCGATGGATTATTTTGAATTCGATAATGGAGAATATGTAAACGATTATGTAGAAACATTGATTTCGGAAGATGACCCTGATATTTTTAGAGTAAAAAATAATTGGGGAAATTATAATAAAATTGCAAAAATAATAGACAAACGATGTGAAAAGTGGAATAAAAACTTGTGCTAACAACGTATAAAAAAAATTGCTGGTAAAAGCCTATTTACGAAAATCCTCGCGGACTTTCTATCTGTGATTTATTTGCTAACTTTAGTGCTTAAACACGCAACTTTTCTTATACAACAACGTTTTGCAACATTGTAACCAACCATTGAAAAATGATAAAATTCTTTAGAAAAATTCGTCACAAATTGCTGACTGAAAATAAGTTCAGCAAATATTTAATTTATGCAATTGGAGAAATTATCTTAGTTGTAATTGGAATTTTGATTGCTCTACAGATAAACAACATCAATGAAAAAAGTAAAAGTAGAGAGCGAGAAGTCAATTACCTGAAAAACCTAAAAGCTGATTTAGTCAGCGAAATTCCGAATAACGAATATTTTGCAACATATCGTTTCGACAAAGCCAGTGCTTGTGCATCACTATTGAATGGTAAAGAACCAAATTCTATTAAAGACGTTCAAAATTATACAGACACATATGAAACTGTATTTGTATGGAATGAATATATTCCTAACAACAACACATTTAAAGAATTATTGAGTTCTGGCAATCTTAGTCTGATTCAAAATGATTCTATTAAAAATGGGTTATTGGAACTTGAAAAACTCTACGCTGGAATATCAACAGGCGAACATCATATGCGAAGAGAATACGAATCGTATCTTTATGACCCACACGTAACTAAAGTTATGGCGCTTGGATTTTTTGATTTAAGTAAACCTTCATATGGATTTCCTGATAGATTAACAGCAGAAGCAATACCAGAAGAATTACATAAGAAAATGATTGACGATGCAAGATTGCAACATAATAATGACTTATTTAAAAACGGGCTAAGACTTGCTCAAATGAATAATGGCTTTTTAGCAGGAATGCATAAAAATTTAGTTGAATATATTAAAGGCCTGACTGTGTTAATTGATAAAGAAATAAAAAAATAACGTTGCACAAGACCGTATATAATTTATTGCTTGCTTCTTGCCTACTTGCAAAAATTCTTGCGGATTTTCTTTATCAGTAATTATTTATTAAATTAATGCTTTACCAAAAGTAATTGCTTTTTTTCGTACTTCTGTTTTTCCGTTGGAAAAACAGAAGTACGAAAAATCGAAACATTTCAGGACTAGAAATTTACCAAAAAACGTGAAAAATGAAAATAAAGAAAAGGAAAAAAATAGTTTTTATTGTTCTACTATTAATTTTTATTGGCATTTTTATACACCCTGAAAGAATAGTCTACGAGCCCAAAATTGAAGGGAAAGTATTAAATCTAAAAGGAAAACCAGTTGAAAATGCTATTGTTTCAAGAATTGAGGAAAAAAGTTGGAAAAATGAGGAATTCGGCTATTATGAATATGAGGAATTTATATCACAAACTGTAAAAACAGATAAAAACGGAAAATTTGAGTTAATTGAAAAATCAAGAATTGAATGGATTCATAATATGACTTTTCATTTACTTGTTGTGTTGTGTAACGCTGAATTTGAAGTTTCCAAAAGGGGTTTTGAAACATATAGAACTGAATATGGAGAATTTGAGGAGCAAAATAAAAATCATAATGCTTGTAAAGGGATTGAATTTAAAGCAGAAATAATATTGAAAACACTATAGCTAACAACATATAAAATTTATTGTTGTTTTTAGCTCACTTGCAAAAGTCCTAATGGACTTTTTATCTGTGATTTATTTGCTAAATTAGGTGCTTAAACC
Organism: Polaribacter sp. Hel_I_88; assembly: GCF_000687935.1. Classification (NCBI taxonomy): domain Bacteria; kingdom Pseudomonadati; phylum Bacteroidota; class Flavobacteriia; order Flavobacteriales; family Flavobacteriaceae; genus Polaribacter; species Polaribacter sp. Hel_I_88. Next base: position 3,446,397 of record NZ_JHZZ01000001.1, read on the forward strand.
AAACAACTTTCCATAATACAAAACCGTTGGTTTTTAGTATATTGCTATCAATAAAACTTAAAATCATGAAAAAAACAGTCTTATTAATTTGCATCTTTTTTTCTTATGGAATTAAAGCACAAAATATTGTTGGTGCTTGGGAAAGCTTTTCAACTTCTGAAAATGGAGACAAGCTTAAAACTGTAGTTATTTTTTCTAAAGACTATCAAGTATTAACTACCTATAATGAAGCTACTGGAGAATTTATTCATACTAATGGTGGCTCATGGACATTAGAAGGAAATATCATGACTGAAAAAATAGAATTTCATACAGATAATAATGAACTTGTTGGAAATAAAATTAGTTTTAAAGTAATTATTACGGATAATTCAATTGAAATTGTTGATAATGATATGAAATTTGATAGAATAGACGATGGAGAGCCTGGAAGCCTACAAGGTGCATGGTTAATGTCTGGAAGAATTAGAGATGGTATAACGCAATTACGTGATACAAGTAGACCAAGAAAAACAATGAAAATTTTATCAGGAACTAGATTTCAATGGATTGCTTACAACACAGAAACCAAACAATTTATGGGTTGTGGTGGAGGAACCTACACCACAAATAATAATACATATACTGAAAATATAGCGTTCTTTTCAAAAGACAATTCTAAAGTTGGGCTAAGTTTAGATTTTAATTATGAACTGATCAATGGAAAATGGCATCATTCAGGCAACTCAAGCAAAGGAGATCCTTTTTATGAAATTTGGAGTATCAGAGAGTAAATTTTGACTTTTTCAAAAATTAACAAAAGGCTAACAAAACGCTTATAAAAAAACGTCCTAGATAAATTGAATACAAAAAAAATTGCTGCTACTAGCCTACTCTGCATGTAGTGATCCATTTTAAGTTTATTTGCTACTTTAAAAACACAAACTAGCACACGCAAATATTCTAAACCAAAACTATTAAAAGCAAACTGTAAAAACAAAATGAATACACTAAAAAAGGGGGAATTTTACGGAAACCATTACCAAAAGTCTGCTTTTAAAAATTTAATTATTACCGATACTAAATACACACACAGTAAAGTTGATTGGCATACTCACGAAAACCCATATTTTACATATCTGTTGCAAGGAAAACTCTTTGAAGCTAACAAAAAAGAGTCTTATTATTTAAAGCCAGGAAGTTTACTATTTCATAATTGGCAAGATGCTCATTACAACATAAAACCGCCTGAATTTACAAGAGGTTTTCATATTGAACTGAATAATAATTGGTTTTCAACTTTTGATATTCAACTAACAGATTTTGAAGGAAGTATGAATCTAAAAAGTCCGATACTAAAAAACTTAATGAATCAAATATTTATGGAAACTAAACTTAATGACCAATATTCAAACGTAAGTATTGAGAGTAGTTTAATTCAACTATTTAATTCGTTAACTACACCAAAAAGGAATAATTCCAAAAAGCCCTTTTGGGTAAACCAACTCAAAGAATTGTTAATTGAAGAGCAAGTAGACTATTCTTTACATAGTTTAAGTTCGCAATTAGAAATACATCCTGTTCACCTATCTAGAGAATTCAATCGGTATTTTGGAACAAGTCTTGGCAATTATATTCGTTTGATAAAGTTAAACAAGGCTATTTGTTTACTTGCTTCTAAAAAATACTCATTAACAGAGGTGTGTTATCAATGTGGTTTTTACGACCAAAGTCATTTTATTACCAACTTTAAACGAATTTACAAAACAACTCCTTCAAAATTTTTGAAGAACCTATTGTAATGTTAATTCTATACAATTTTAAGAAGTTTTTTAATTTCATCTTTGCAATTCATACAAATCAATCAAAAAATGAAAATTAAAAACATCTTTGTGCTACTGTTTATTTTTTATTCATTGGGTATTTTCTCCCAAAATATGGAGGAATATACAAGTGGTTGGGAAGGAAAAATAGATAATACAAAAACCTTTAGCTTAAAGGTTGTTATAGAGAATTTAGGATTTAAAAATGCCAAATTCAAAATTTCTAACAAGCAACATATCATTGATTATTCTTTTGATGCTAAAAACACTTCAACATTAGCAATCCCTTTTGCTAAAAACTACTCTTTTAAAGGTCAATTATCTACAAATGGCAAAGAGATTAATGGATTTATAAAATCTGGCATGCTGCTTTATCATATAAAACTAACGCAATCAAATAACAATATTTTTACAGGAACTTGGAATTTATTAATGGTTGATGAATTAAAATCACTTCAACTTTATTTAAGTGTTGAAAATGGAGCTGGGAGTGATTTTGAAGCGTATCCTATTTTTGGCGATAATCGATTTACTGGAACTTGGTGTAGCAATTTTCAAAAAGAAAAAGACTTGATTTCGTTTACTGATTTTAAAACTGGGTTACAGTTTAAAGGTACATTAATGACCCATAAAATTCAATTAGGCATCTATTTAGACAAGCATGAAATTACACAAATAGCCTTAAAAAAATCTACACAAGAGTGGCAAATTGGTGGTTTTACAAGTGACTACAAGAAGTCCGTTATTGAACTTTCCATAATGGAAAAATTCATCATCAAAGATTCCTTACCCAGCACACATGCTGTTGTAATTTCAAGGAAAGGAAAAATAATTTACGAGAATTATTTTGATGGTTATCATCCTAATATTCCACATGATATGAAATCCGCATCAAAAAGTATTTCGTCTGCTATTGTTGGCATTGCAAAAGATAAATCGTTATTTACAAATACTAAGCAATCCATATTTAATTTTTTACCTACTGAATATCAACAATATAAAGACAGTTTAAAATCAACAATTGACATTCAGAGTCTTTTAACGATGAGTTCAGGATTAGATGCAGACGATTATACCAAAGAGAGAAAATCATTAGCATCAGAGAATAACTATCAACCAACTCGTGATTGGACAGCAACTGTGTTAAAAGCGCCAATGATACATAAACCAAACACAAAAGCTATGTATGGTTCAGCAAACCCGTATTTACTTGGAGTTGCAATAGATTCCATTGTTTCAGAATCCTTAGAATTGTTTATGGACAAATACCTTTTTCAAAAACTTGAAATATCAAATTATATAATTCAAACAGATATAAAAGGCAACCCATATTTTGGAGGAGGAATGTATTTAACACCAAGAGCTATGCTAAAGTTTGGAGAACTTTATCTTCATCAAGGAAAATGGAAATCAAAACGTGTATTCTCTAAAAAGTGGGTTCAAGATTCATTTAAAAAGTATCGAAACTTAGAAAATGTTCCCGATAAAAATGGATATGGATATTTATGGTGGCACAATACATATAAAGTAAACGGAAAAAATATTGCATCTGTTGAAGCTAGAGGAGCTGGAGGACAATATATTTTTGTAATTCCTAGTTTAAAAATAGTTACTGTAATTACATCTGGAAACTATAGAAATGGGAAAACACAACAACCTGAATTGATTTTTGAAACATACATTTTACCTTATCTTAAAAGTTAAATGGAGTAACCATATTTTTAAGCAGTAATCAAATCAAAAGAAATTTTAATTCCTGTAATGACCATTCCAGTTCCGATAATGGCAATAATTAACCCCATTATTTTTCCGATTACAGAAATCACGTTATTCCCAACAATTTTTACAATAAAATCGCTTGCTCTAAAGGTTAAGTAGGTTAAAATACTCATCAATCCAAAAATAGCAATTACTAAAACAGTCTGAATTGTTTCTACGTTGGCAACAAAATTCATAGCTGTAACAATAGTTCCTGGACCTGCCAAAATAGGAATAGCCATTGGTGATACTGCAATATCTTCTTCAGTATCTACGCTATCTAAACTTTTTACGTTCGATTGTTTTGATTGTAGCATTTCAAAACCAATAAAGAATATTAAGATTCCACCTGTAATTTTAAAAGCAGGAATACTAATGTTAAAAAGCTCAAAAATATATTTTCCTAACAAGACAAAAACAGTTACAATTATAAAAGCGATGATATTTGCTCTTTTATTGATGTCTCTCTTTATTGTTTTGTCTAATCCTTGTGTTAAGGAAACAAAAACTGTCATGTTTGAAATTGGGTTCGTAATTGCAAAAAAGCCCGTAAACACTGTAATTGCAAACGTAATTAAATTATCCATTTTCCTTTAAAATTATGAGGTGCAAAAGAACAGAATTATTAAGTCTTTATCGCCTTTTTTATTACTTATTTTTGGTAAAAGATAAAGGTAATAAATTTTGTGAAGACTTTTTTATTCTTCTAGGTATCTACGTACTCATCCTTATAGCTTAAACTTTACGTGTTTTTAAAAACTACACTAAAATTGTAGTTCCTGTGCTGGTTTTATGATCTTTTTCATCAAAATAAAAATCAATTCTACCTAGATTAATGCCATAAGCTCCTACTTGATTCACTAGTACATTTTTATCGTCTAAATTCTTCACTAAGGTAGGTTTTGGCAAAAAAGTATGGGTATGACCTCCAATAATTAAGTCGATATTTTTAGTACTTTTTGCTAGGTTTAAATCGGATATTTGAGCCGTGTTTTTTCTATAATGATAACCTAAATGCGATAAACAAATAATTAAATCGCAATGTTCTTCATTTTTCAGTTGGTTTGTAATGTCTTGCGTAATTTCAATAGGATCTAAATATGCAGTTTCTTTATACATTTTTTTACTCACCAAACCTTCTAACTCAATTCCCAAACCAAAAATCCCTATTTTAATTCCGTCTTTTACCATAATTTTATAAGGTTTTACATGCGTATCCAACACTGTATTTGTAAAATCGTAATTGGCAGAAACAAAATCAAATTTTGCATGAGGCAATTGTTTGTATAAACCTTCAATAGCGTTGTCAAAATCATGATTCCCAATTGTAGCAACATCATACTTAAGCATGCTCATCAATTTAAACTCCAGTTCGCCACCAAAATAATTAAAATAAGGCGTTCCTTGAAAAATATCACCAGCATCTAATAACAAGGTATTGCTGTTTTCTTTGCGAATTTGTTCAATTAAAGTCGCCCTTCTTGCTACTCCACCTTTATTTGCATTTCGATGATGGTTGGGTTTAAAAGGCTCTATTTGACTGTGCGTATCATTTGTGTGTAAAATAGTGATATGACGTTTTTGTTTCGCTGCAAATGATGGTAAAGTTAAACCACCAACCATCGCTAATGCAGATGCGCCTCCAAGTTGTTTTAAAAAATTTCTTCTTCTCATCTTATTCAATTTTTACACGATTATCAATAGCAACTTGCAACGTATCCATTTTTTCAAAATAATCGATTACTGCATCTCTTACTTTATAGTTTAGGTTTGTTAATTGCTTTGGATTTTTAAAGAAATCCATACCATCGCCACCTGTTTGTAAATAATCGGAGGTTAAGACGTTGTATATTTTGTTGCTATCAAACTTTTTGCCACCAATTTTTAAATCGTACCCATTTTCTGTAATCAATAATGCTATATTTTTAGATAAAGGATGTGCACTTTGATTGCGAATAAAATACTGGATTAATTCGTCAATTTTATCACCAGTTAACGTAACCACCACAAGTTCATTATCAAAAGGCATTAATTTAAAAGCGCTTTCTTTGGTTACATTTCCCTGTGCAATAGATGCTCGCAAACCACCACTATTAAACATGGCAAAATCGATAGTATTTGTAGTGGTTTTTGTAAAAAGTGGATTTGCCATTTCAACCGACAAATCTGCTACTAAATTGCCTAAAGTACTTTGTAATTGTGTGCTTTGTTTTGTTAAATCAATGGCTGAGTAGGTTAAAACTCGTTCCATTTCGCCAACTAATTTTTCTTTATAAGGCGAAATTACGTTTTCAATTGTTGGAGAGGCCACAAGTGTACTGTCAACAACAATATTTTTTGCAGTAATTTTTGTTAGTGATTGCTCAGTCTTTTTACAAGAAGCTACAACAAGAAATAGACAAATAAAATAGATGGGTTTCATGAATTTGTTTTGATGGCTAAAAATAAAAAAATAAACGAAATGGTGATGCTTCTTTCTGTAAAACCTTTCAAGATAAAAAGACTTCAAATTCAAAAGTGGTATGATACTATTTAAGTCAAATAAAAAAGAAAGTATATTAAGATATTCCCATCTTTAATGCTATAAATATTCATTATTTAAATAACTTATTTTGTTTTTTTTTGAAATATGAACCACCAATTTTTTATAATGCCTTTATTTTTTTGATAGTTAGGTATATTATAACTATTTTAGATTTCTATATTTGTCCCCTCAATTAATGAAACTTTATAAAAACGCTATTTTTTTAGTCATCTTTCTGTTTTCAATTCAAGCTACTTTTAGTTTAGAGTTCGAAACAGCTCAGCAACCTTCCATAGAAATTACTACTGAGCAATTTCAACATAACAAAACAATTAAACTAGACCAACATTGGGAATTTTATTGGAAGGACTTTATAAATCCAGGAAATTTTAATCATCCTAAAGTTTTTGATAGTGTGTCCCTTACTTCTTGGACAAACTATAAAGATACTAATAACAAACCTTTGCCTTCTTTTGGCTATGCAACATATCGTTTACTGTTCTCCATTCCAAAAGGGAGACCTAGCACTTCTTTATACATTCCATTAATTACGGCTTCTTCTAAAATATGGATAAATGGAGTTTTTATCTTAGAAACTGGACAAGTTGGCACTTCCAAATCAAAAACTTTGCATAGAAGTTTTACAAAAATAATTCCCTTAGACAGCCAAGAAACCAATTTTGAAGTGGTAATACAAGTTGCCAACTTTTATCATAAAAAAGGCGGAATAACAACCCCCATACTTTTAGGAACTACAGACCAACTTTTTCAAAAAAAATCGTTACAAATCATGACAGACATGATTAGTATAGGTAGTTTTTCTTTTATTGGTATTTTATTTTTAGTTTTCTATTTGTTGTATTGGAGCAAAGACCAAGCAGTATTGTACTTTTCGATTCTATGCATTTGCATGGCTTACCATACTTTAAATGAAAGATACGCACCACTTGCCATAGTTTTTAGTAAACTTAGCTGGGTTTTCCTTGTAAAACTAGAATATATTTCAAGTTATTTAGCAGGACTATTTGCCAGTTTATTTTTTGCCATAATTTTAAAAGAATTTACACATTCTTGGTACAAAAAAACGATGATAACAATAATTTCTATTTTAGTATTTCTAGTGCTAGTATTGCCTTCCCCTTATTTTACGCAACTAATTGTGCCTTTTTTTATATGTATGTTGCTAAACATAGTTTATGTAATTTTTATAAGCATTCAAGCCATTTTAGCCAAAAGCGCTATTTCAAGGTTGCTTATATTTACAATTATAGCATGTGCAATTACATTCTCTGGTCATATCTTATTTTTTATGAAAGAAAATGAATTAGCATTAATCTATATAAAGTTTGCCTATATTATTGTCTTTTTGCTTATTTCAATGCTGATGTTACATCGTTTTTCTAATTCTTTTCGTCAGTTAGCTTTAGCAAATGCTTTTGTTTTAGAGCAAAAAAGAGAAATATCACAAAAATCTGATGAAATTTCAAAGGCAAATTTAAAGTTAGAAGAAAATTTAAATCAACTAAAAGCTAAAATTACTGAATTAGACGATTTTAACCATATTGTTTCTCATGATTTAAAAACGCCCTTAATTTCGGTGTACTCTTTAGCTTCTTTTATTGAGGAAGATTTAAAAGATAATTTAAACGCTAGCACAAAAAGTCATATTGTAATGATGAAAGACGTTGTTTCTAAAATGGAAGCTTCTATAAACGGACTTTTAGCCTACTCTAAAGTTACAATCACCAAAAAAGTAAAAAGTAATTTTTTACTAAATGATTTATTAAAAAAAATAACCAACTCTGTAGATCCTCAGCATAAAAACATCATTCATTTGCCTAAAAATAATATTGAAATTTTTGCCAGTGAAATTGAGTTAGAACATGTTTTTCAAAATTTAATTACCAATGCAATCAAATATAATAATAAAGAAAAAGCAATCATAATTATTGCAGCAGCAAAGGAAAAAACAAACTATGTGTTTTCTGTACAAGATAATGGTCCTGGGATTCCAGAAGAATATCATTCCAAAATATTTGATATTTTTAGTCAGTTAGATACAGATGAAAAAGATTTAAAAAGCACAGGTATTGGTTTGGCAATCGTAAAAAAAATAGTCCATAAAAATCAAGGGCAACTTACTGTTACCTCTAAAGAAAATAATGGCCTAAAAATTGAATTTACTATAGCAATATCGCCAAAAACAAACAGCTAATGTTATTAATTTATATACAATAATGTGTCTAAACTTCTTTCCTCAACACCTCTAATGGCGGACTTTGTAAAACTGATTTTAAGTTGCTTAAACCAATCACCACTACTAAAATTGTAATAGCTGGCAAAAACACTAAAAACGGAATTCCTGAAGGAATAAAAGGTTCTTGAAAGATAAATACTGCTAACAATTGACTGCCCACTAAAGACAATAAAATTCCTGTTAAACTACCCAAAACTCCTAAATACACATATTCTAAAGCCGTAATTTGTAAAATTTGTTTGCTTTTTGCGCCTAAAGTTCTTAACAATACACTTTCTTTTATGCGTTGGTATTTGCTGTTTCTCACAGATCCAATCAACACAATAAAACCAGTTAAAATGCTAAAAAATGCCATAAAATTGATAATCCAAGAGATTTTATCCAAAATATCTTCAACAATGGTAAAAACTTGACGTAAATCTAAAATAGTTACGTTTGGAAAGTTTTTGACCAAATCTCTTTGCAATGCAGCAGAACTTTCTTCAGTAGGTGCATAGGTTGAAATTACATTAAACTGTGGTGCTTTTTCTAAAACCCCTTCTGGAAATAAAATCAAAAAATTGACTTGCATGCTTGTCCAATCTACTTTTCTGATACTGCCAACTGTAGTTTCCATCAAAACACCTTGAATGTTAAAAACAACATTATCGCCTATTTTTAAATTGGCGTCTTCAGCTAAATTGTCTGCTATTGACACTTTTATTGGTTGACCTGCTACTGCTTTGCCAATAAATTCGCCCTCTAACAATTCTTCTGTTTCAGATAATTTATTTCTGTACGTAACTCGAAACTCACGATTTAGCATCCACCTGCGCATATTTACAGTTGAATCATTTCGGATTTCATTGGCAGTCTTTCCGCGAATACTTTCCATTCTCATGGTAATAATAGGAATGTTATCAATCACTTCTAACCCTTTACTTTCAAAGTTTTGTACAAGCTGTTTTTCTTGACTGCTTTGCACATCCATTAAAATAATATTTGCGTCGGTCTTTTTATTTTCAAGTGATGTTTTTGCGAGTAAAATATCTTTGGTAAAATACAACGTACTAATTAAAAAAGTTCCTAAACCAATTGCCAAAACCAACACCATAGTTTGGTTGTTGGGTCTGAATAAATTTAATAAACTTTGTCTGCTTGTAAAGCCCCAAGAAGTTGGAAAAAACTTCTTAATTAATTTAATAGATAGACTGGCAATACCAGCCATAATTGCAAAAGTTATAAATATACCAATGGTAAAAACAAGACCATTAACAGCACTTTTTAACATCCAAAAAGAGAATAAAAAAATAAAAATTGAAATGGCTAAAAACACTAGTATTCTTGCTTTTTTAGGTTTTTGCTGATTTTCTTCCTGTCCCCTCAACACTTCTAAAGGTGAAACATACCAAGTACCTAAAAGTGGTAATAATGCAAATAAAACCGACATTAAAATCCCCAATACAATTCCTAATACAATAGGTTGAAAAGAAATAGAAACATCCACACTAAAAGGCAAAAACTCTTGTAAAATATAAGGGAAAAGATACTGTAAACTGGTTCCAATTACAGCACCAATAATACCACCAATCAACCCAATTCCTATTATTTGAATTAAATAAATTAAAAAGGATTGTTTTCTTGAAGCGCCTAAACATTTTAAAACTGCAACGTTTCTCAATTTTTCTTTGATGTAGATATGCACAGAACTTGCAATACCAATACAACCTAATAATAAAGCAATAAATGCAACCAAATTCAAAAATCGCCCAACATTATCATATCTTCTTCCTAAACGTTCGCTTGTGCTTGTATGCGTGTCTAAATCTGCATTTTCAGCATCTAAAATTGGATCTATTTTTGCATCTAATGCCTCTAAATCGATTGTGATATTTTTAAAAAAGTATTGATATTCTTTTCTACTTCCTAATTGCAACAATTCTGTTTGTTCTAAAAACCGAAATGGAATTAAAACTTGTGGTGCTACAGAAGATGAAATTGCAGTACTTCCAGGAATGGATTTTAAGGCACCAATAATTGGGAATGTTACTTTTCCTAATTTTATAGAATCGCCAGGATTTAAGTTATACTGCAATAACAAAGTGGCATCTACCAAAGCACCACCTAATTCTTGATAGTTTTTCCCTGCATTTGCTGGAACTGTTGTTAAATCGCCATAAAAAGGAAAAGTACCTTCCAAAGCTCTAACTTTTACCAATTTTGTGCCCTCATTTTTAGGAAAAGCAGCCATGGATACAAAATTGACTTCAGAAGCATTTGCACCTAAAGAATCTATAATTTTTTGTACTTTTTCTGATGGTTTTTGTCGACTATCAATAATAAAATCAGCACCCATTAAGGATTTTGATTGTTTTTTGATATTGTCTTTTAAATTATCGCTAAAGAGTTGAATGGAAACTACAGCTGCTATTCCTAAAATAATAGACGCCATAAAAAGCATCAATCTAGAAAGGCTTGCTTTCCCATCTCTCCAAGCCATTTTTAAGAGCCAGTTAAAATTTAGGTTTGTGTTTTGCTTGCTCATTAAATGTTGGCTGTTTTTTCGTTCGAAATTATCTTTCCTCCTTTTAAGCGTAAAATTTGCTGTGTTCTGTTTGCCAATTCTAAATCGTGTGTAATAATTACCAAAGTTGTACCAGCTTCTTTGTTTAATTCAAACAACAATTGAATTACTTTTTCGCCAGTTTCTTCGTCTAAATTTCCTGTAGGTTCATCAGCAAATAAAATAGCAGGTTTGTTAGAAAACGCTCTAGCCAAAGCAACTCTTTGTTGTTCTCCTCCTGATAATTGTGTTGGATAGTGATGCAATCGATCTGCCAAGCCTACTTTAGTCAATAATTCTGTGCCAAATTTTGCAGCATTTTTATCACCTTGTAATTCCAAAGGCACAATTACATTTTCTAAGGCTGTTAACGTTGGTAACAATTGAAAGTTTTGAAAAATAAAACCAACTTCTTTATTTCGTAAAGCTGCTCTTTCATCTTCATTTAAGTTTTCTAAAGAAGTGCCACATAATTCAATAGAGCCAGCTGTTGGATAATCTAAACCTGCACACAAGCCTAAAAGAGTTGTTTTACCACTTCCTGAAGGACCAACAATTGAAAAAATACTTCCTTTTTCTACCTCAAAAGAAATATTGCTAATTACTGTTAATTTTTTAGAACCACTTGTATAAGTTTTCTCTAAATCATTAATCTTTAATATATTTGACATTAAAAGTTTTTTAAATAAAAATGAGCCTTTTTAGTTTTTCTAAAAGGTTTGTAAATAAAATTATAATTCCAATAAAAACAGGAATCTAAACAAAATAAGATGAAATTGAAAATTAATCAATTGCCTTTATATAACCATCGTAGAATTAAAAATATTTTCTTAAAATTATGTTATTTTTCTATGTTGATATTCTTGTTTTCTTGCAAAACAGAAGCACCTAAAAACATAACAAATTCATCCGAAGAAACCCAAAAAGAAACAACTAATATTAAAGCTATTGATACAAAAACATCAACAAAAAAAATCGTTTTTTTTGGTGATAGTTTAACTGCTGGTTATGGTTTGGATGATGTTGAAGATGCCTTTCCTGGCATTATTCAAAGTAAAATTGATAGTTTAAATTTGCCATACAAAGTGGTAAACTCTGGTATTTCTGGAGAAACTACTGCAGGTGGAAAAAATAGAATTGAGTGGGTTTTGAATGATAAACCAGACATTTTTATCCTTGAATTAGGTGCCAATGATGGTTTACGAGGTGTAGCTTTAAAAGAAACCAAAAGTAATTTACAATTTATTATAAATACTATTAAAGAAAAATATCCAACAACAAAAATTGTATTGGCTGGTATGCAAATTCCACCCAATATGGGCCAAGAATATGCTACTGAATTCCAGAGTATTTTTCCGACTTTGGCAACAAAAAACGAGGTGGCTTTAATTCCCTTTTTATTAGAAGATGTTGGTGGTATCAGCGAATTGAATCAATCAGATGGCATTCATCCTACTAAAAAAGGACATACTATTTTAGCTAACAATGTTTGGGAAGTATTAAAACCATTATTATAAATTATTTTTAGCATACAATATGGACGCTTATTTTGTTATTTTATTAATTGTTGGTTTAACATCGCTTTTTGCAAGTTTTTCTCCAATTATTTTAAAACGATTTAAAATAAGTTTTACCATTCCATTACTTTTTTTAGGAGCAGTTTTATATCACTTAAATGCACCTTTACCTTGGCCAGATCCTGTTTGGAATGAAAATTTAACCATCCACTTTTCTGAACTTGTGGTTATTATTAGCTTAATGGTTGCAGGATTAAAAATTGGGTTGAATTACTCTTGGAAAGAATGGCGAAATCCTTTACGACTATTAGGCATTACAATGCCTTTATTTATGGTTGTCGTCTTTTTATGTTCCTATTATATATTCCATTTTGATGGAGCCATGTCTTTGTTATTAGCTGCTGTTTTAGCCCCAACAGATCCTGCTTTGGCTTCAGAAATTCAATTGAATAAAAAACAGTCGGTTTCTTCTAAAAATTTAGGAGTCCAATATAACCTTACAGCAGAAGCTGGCTTAAATGATGGTTTGGCTTTTCCGTTTATTTTTTTAGCTATTCTTTGGTCTAAAAACGGATCTTTAGGCACTGACCAATGGCAAGAATGGATTACTTTCTACTTACTTTATAAAGTAATTGTAGGTGTTTTAGTAGGGATTGTTATCGGTTTTTTATATAGTTATTTTACTAAAAAATTATCAAACGATAATGAACGAAAAATTCATCAAGCTTTCGTAGCAATTTCCTTAACCTTAATTTCTTATGGGTTGGCAGAAATATTAAATTCCTATGGATTTTTAAGTGTCTTTTTTGCGGGTTTATTTGCCCATTATCATCAGCACAGAAAAAAAATACCTACTGAAAGCGAACCTAGTTTAGGTTTTATAGATAACATCGAAAAATTTCTTATTATTTTTTGGATGATTTTCTTTGGAGGCTCAGTAATGGCTGGTATTTTAGACTTTATTACTACAGCAAGTTTACTTTTTTGCTTTGGTTTGGTGTTGATTTTAAGACCACTTTTAGGATATATCAGTTTTTACAAAGCCAATTTAACTCCAAAGAAAAAGCTAGCCATTTCTTTTTTTGGCATTCGTGGAATTGGTTCTGTATTTTATTTATCATATGCCATTAAACACGGTAATTTTGAAGACGCTAACCAATTATATTCCATTGTTGCTTTGGTTATTTTAATATCTGTTATTTTACATGGATTTACAGCCAAAAGAATGCTAAATGCTTTTAAGAATTCTGAACAACAAAACTCGTAGTTTATAAACCATTCTTTAATCATCAGCTATAAAAAACACCACTAAATGTATCTTTATACTCTTTATTTTACAATGTAATCAGCAAAAAAAACTTGGAATTGTGACTAGATATATTTATGGATAGCTTTAGGGGCTATTTTAAAATAAAACAGTTACTTTCCATTTTCTTCTTCCTCTTTATTCTCATTAGAAATAAACTGTTTGTAGTGTCGAAATCTTTCAAAGATTTGTTCTACATAAATAAAAGGTTCAGTACCTCTAACATATCCATATTTAATAAAATCTTTATTATAGTTTTTAGGAAAACGTAAAGCAAGCAACATTTTATCTACATTATCCTCCCAAACTAATGGATTTAACTGGTTATAATCTGCAAAACGTTGTGCATCTCTTACATGTCCATAACCACAATTAAAAGAAGCTAGTGTAAATTTGATTCTATCAATTTCGTCAGGGATATCTGTAAAGCGATCATAAATTTGATTTAAATATGTTGTTCCCCCTCTAATACTTTGCACAGGATCTGTACTATCCGTAATTCCTAAATCTTGGGCAGTAGGTGGCATTATTTGCATTAAGCCTTTTGCACCAGCCCAAGACTTTGCATTCGGATCAAATTTAGATTCTTGATAAATTTGAGATGCCAACAATCGCCAATCCCAGCCTAGTTTTTTTGTATATTCTTTGATTAAAGCGTCGTATTCACTAATTTGATTATTTTTTAAACTATAATAATCACTTTTTACTCTTCGTTTAAAGAATCTTTGATTTTCAAAATACTTGTTATAAATAACAAAATAGTCTGTAATTTTTCTTTCTGAAGTAATCCATTTGTTGATTATTTCTCTAAAGTTTTTAGATTTTTTGCGGGTAACCCAAGCAATTCGTTGGTCAAAAGAAATGGGAACATCTATCTTTAAAATTGGATTACTTGATGCATTTATTTTCGCTAAATTTTCATCTGCAATAGTATATTTGATATCACCACTCACAACCATATCAATAATTTCTCCTGTAGATAGTTTACTATCCAAGGTATCTATATAAATTTCTCCTCCTAACTCATTTGATAGACTTACAATTCGCTCAAAATAAGAAGAGTTTTTACGAATAGAAACCGTATCTCCAAGCAGATCCATTGGGTCGTCGATAACCGATTTTTGCAGTGTGCTCCAGGAAAGGGTTCTAAAATTATCAGGTTTTTTTTGTACTAAAACTTGCTTTGTTAAGTACAAATAATCGGTAAAAGCAACTTCCCATTTTCGTTGATTGGTAATTGTCATACCATGTGCAATTAAATCCACATCGCCTTTATTTAACACTTCAAATTGAGCGTCTAGATTATCAGAAACAATAATTTCTAACTTTAAATCTAAATGATTTGCAAGTCTTTGTAACATCTCATATTCGAAACCCATAGGTTGTCCTTTGTACAAAAAGTAGCTTGTACTGCTATATACCACTAAAGCTTTCAGAATTCCGTCTTCTTTGATGTCTTTTAAATCTCGGTCAGAAGAGTTTTCAACGATAGCATTATAAGCTGCTAAATTATCATCAATTTTTGATTTGCTTGTGTCCTTACATGAACTTAAATTCAAAGCAACACATAGAAGAAAAAATAAAATAGTTTTATATTTATTCATAAACATTTAAATATAAGGATATTATCTTAAACACTAAAATATAATTAGCCTCAAGTATATATTTACTTCATTTATTTTTAAGTGTTCTTTTTTTTATCTTTTTTGAAATATGCTTTTACAATGCAAAAAACACCTTTTTTATAACTAGGAAAGTTTAAAAAGAATGATGAATTTATTTTAATTGTATCTTTGTACCCATTATTTAATATCCTTAATTTTAATCCGTATTTCTATAATTTCCATGTCTTTTAAAAAATTACATCCAGCCATAAAAGAAAAGTTAGCATCTCTAGAAATTAGTACTCCTAAGCTATTTCAAAGTAAAAGTATTCCTGTGATAAAAAGTGGTGCCAATGTTTTTTGTATTGCACCAGAAAATAGCGGAAAAACAACAACTTTAATCCTTACAACCTTACAAAAATTAAAATGTGAAGAAGTTGGAGTTGCACCAAGAGCTGTAGTTTTAGTAGAAAATAATGACAAAGCATTACAATTGTTTGATACTTTTGAGCTTTATACTAAAAGAACTTCTTTACGCTTGTACGTTGCTGACGAAAAACAACATATCGATTTGCTAAAATCAGAAATATTTGAAGGTGTAGATATTTTAATTGCAACTCCTAAAATAATGAATAAGTTGCTGTTATTGGAAGGTTTAAATACCACACAATTAAAAATATTTTCTATTGATGATGCCGATTTTTTAACCAAAAATACATCAACATCAGACTTGATGTTAATTACACAGAGCATTCATAAATGTCAATTTGTAATGTATGCAGAAAAAATGCACCCATCATTGCAACGTTTTGAAGACTATTTTATGCCTTTTGCAAAAACAGTGTCAATTTAACTATTTATAAATTATTAAAAATCAATCCATTTGATTCCAAAATTACATTACATCTCTGAAGGAAATTCTCCAAAAGAAGTTTTAGAAAATATACAAAAAGCGTGTACTTCTGGTATTGAAGTTGTGCAGTTAAAATTAGAAAATGTTTCTGAAAAGAAATTTCTAAAATTAGCCAATGATGTAAAAAAAATTACAAATCATTATCAAACTAGGCTCATTATTAACAAGTATTATAAAATTGCTAAAGAAATAAAGGCAGATGGTGTTCATTTAGAAGCAAACCACTCCTGCCCTATTGACGCTAGAAAATATGTGTACACTTGGCAAATTATAGGGGGTACAGCAAACACTTTAAAAGATTGTGAGACTTTACTAAAAAAACAAGTGGATTATATTTTGTTGTCTCCATTTAAAAATTCGGAAGCAACAGATAATTCACCAAAAGTTTTAGGTTTAAATGGTTATAGCTTAATTACAGAAGCCTTAAACACAGCAACCCCAATTTTAGGTTTTGGAGAAATAACCACAAATGATGTTCCAGCTATTTTAGAAGCCGGAATTTCTGGAGTTGCAGTTTCCGAAGAAATCACCAAAAATTTTGATGTCATCAAAACGTTCAATCAACTTTTAAACGCATCTTCTACGGAAGAAAAAAGGCATACTTTTTAAAGCTTAGAAAAAACAAACCTATGGAATTTGAGAATTTATTATACAATTATTTACTAGAAACAGGTCTCAGTGAAGCATCTGCTAAGTATTTAAATATGGTAATTTTATTATCAGCTACCATATTTGCTGCTTTTTTAGTTCACTTTATTATTAGAAGAATTTTATTGTCTTTTTTTACGGGTCTTTCTTCAAAGACAAAAACCAATTTTGATGATTTACTTTTAAAAAATAAAGCACCCAAGAATATTGCGCATATTATTCCCTTAATATTTACGTTAAAATTTATTCCCTTTATTTTTAAAGATTTCCCTTATTTTGAAAACTTTGTTCAGAAAGGCTTTCAAGTGTTCACCATTATTCTTGTGCTGTGGATTGTTAGAAGTCTTTTAAATACTATAAAAGATTATTTAAAAACGTTACCCAATTTAAAAGATAAACCTATAGATAGTTATATTCAGGTTTTTATGATTTTTGCTTGGGCTATTGGTATTTTATCTGCCTTTGCTATTATTACAGGAATCGAATTTATTAAATTTATTACGACCATTGGTGCAGCTTCTGCAGTAATTATTTTAATTTTTAAAGACACCATTTTAGGGTTTGTAGCCAGCATTCAAGTTTCTATAAATGATATGGTTCGAATTGGAGATTGGATTACCTTCGAAAAATATGGTGCAGATGGAGATGTGATTGAGATTAATTTATCGACAGTAAAAGTGCAAAATTTCGATATGACAATTACCACAATTCCAACCTATGCTTTAATTGCTGACTCGTTTAAAAATTGGCGTGGAATGACAGATTCTGGTGGACGAAGAATTAAAAGATCATTAAATATTAAGTTAGATAGTATTCATTATATTACGAGTGAAGAGTTAGATTCGTTCAAAAAAATTCAATCTATTGCAACCTATTTAGAAACTCGTCAAAAAGATATTGACGCTTTTAACCAAAAAAACAACATCAACAAAGAGCTTCTTTTAAATGGAAGAAATATGACCAATATTGGTGTTTTTAGAAAATATATAGAAACGTATATCGAACATCATTCTGGAACCAATAAAGAAATGATGATTATGGTGCGTCAATTAGCTCCAGAAACCCAAGGAATTCCCTTAGAAATTTATGCTTTTAGTAGTGATAAACGTTGGCAAAACTACGAGTATATTATGGCTGATATTTTTGATCATGTTATTGCAGCAGTTCCTTATTTTAATTTAGAAATTTTTGAATTGCCAAGTAATTCTAGCTTTGTGCACAGAAATAAGGAAGGAGAAATTACAGATCAAATCAATTTGAAAGAAGAATAGCCTGTATTAAAAGCCTAATGTTTTTTTTAAATTTTCTTCGGATAAAAACCAAAAAAAATAAAGAAAAAGTTTTAGCAATAAACTAAAGTTTTATCAAGCTTACCCAATCGTAAAAAAGTATCTTCGCGCGCATTATGTGGATGTATTTAGGATTATTATCGGCGCTTTTTTTAGGCTTACATAGTTTATGTAAAAAGCACGCAGTTCAAGGTAATGAAGTTTTACCAGTACTTTTAGGAACGTTATTAGCAGGTTTTGTTGTATTTATTCCCTTTTTTATTGGCTCAATTTACAATCCTGAGTATTTTCAAGAAATTGGTTTTTATATTACTCCTATTGCTATAAAAACGCATGGTTTTATCTTTGTAAAATCTATGATTATGACAGGTTCTTGGGTTTTGGCGTATGCTGCTTTAAAACACTTACCAATAACAATTGTAACTCCAATTCGTTCTGCAGGTCCTTTTTTTACTTTTATTGGTGCAATATTAATATATGATGAAAATCCGAAGTTTTTACAATGGATTGGTTTTTTCTTAATTATATTTTCTGTTTTATTATACTCTAAAATTGGTAAAAAAGAAGGTATTAATTTTAAAAAGAATAAATGGATTTTTGCCATTATTGGTGCTACATTTTTAGGAGCTTCTAGTGGTTTGTATGATAAGTTTTTGATTCAGAATTTAACGTTGAATCCACAAACTTTACAATTTTGGTTTTGCTTCTATACAATTCTTATTTTGCTCATTATTTTATCGATTACATGGTTTCCAAAGAAAGAAAAACGGGCAGCTTTTAAATTTCGTTGGACAATTATTGCAGTTGGAGTTTTGCTACAAACAGCAGATTATTTCTATTTTAAAGCCTTACAAGATCCTGATGCGTTGATTATGCTTTTATCAGCCATTAAAAGAAGTCAGATTTTAATTGCGGTTGTTATTGGTGGTTTGCTATTTAAGGAACACAATAAACGTAAAAAATTGATTCCTTTGTTGGGAATTTTAATAGGAGTTTTTCTGATTTTGTATTCTTAAATAAAATTAATTTTTACACTTAAGTTTCAATTTTTAGCCTTTTTGAAATTCTTCTTAGCTTTAAGAATACACTTTATATTTAAAAGACTAGCAATCATCAAATTCCTTATATAATTTCTTCTCATCTATTACTTTATACGATTTAAGATAATTTAAGTAATAAAAATCAAATTAATAAAGTTCTGTTAAATAAAAAGAATGAACGTTCATTTTAATTATCTTTACATCAGATTTAAAAAAAATGGCACAACTACAAAAGAGTATCGCAAAAAGAAACGCACTTATAGAAGCTACCATTAAGCTTGTAAATAATAGTGGATTTCATGCAACCCCAATGAGTAAAATTGCAAAAATGGCGAATGTTTCACCTGCCACTATTTACTTATATTTTGAGAACAAACAAGATTTGGTGAACAAAACCTACATTCAAGTAAAAGAAGCTTATACAAAATATGCTTTTGAAACTTATTCCACAGAAATGTCGGTTGAAGAAGGTTTTGAAAATATTTGGAAAAGAATTGCCAATTTTAAATTAAAGGAAGTTAAAAACGCGTTGTTTTTAGCACAATGTGACAATTCTCCCATTATTGATGAAGCTAGCAGAGAAGAAGGAATTAAGCATTTACAACCTTTGTTAACTCTTTGGGAAAGAGGTAAAAAAGAAGGAATTATAAAACCAATTTCAGATTATTTATTATACGCGTATGCTATCAATCCTTTATCATTTTTAATGATCAATCAAAAAAAGGGCGTTTTTCAATTAGATAACTCGCATATAAATGATGCCTATATCTGTGCTTGGAATAGTATAAGTATTCAACAAAAATCCTAGCTTAAAAAAGAAAAATAGAATTATTAGAAAAAGTAAGTAAACTAATTTTAAAATTAATTTAACAGTATAAATAGAAATCTTAAAATAAATAACATGAACATATTATTCGTATTAACATCACATGATCAATTAGGAGAAACTGGAAAGAAAACTGGTTTTTGGGTAGAAGAATTTGCAGCACCTTATTATACGTTGTTAGATAAAGGCGCAAAAATTACATTGGCAACTCCAAAAGGTGGAAAAGCACCAATTGATCCAAGTAGTGATACAGAAGATGCAAGCACAGAAGACACAAAACGCTTTGATAATGATGCACATGCGCAAGATTTAATTAACAATACGCATAAACTTGCAGAAATGAATCCTACAGATTTTGATGCAGTTTTTTATCCAGGAGGTCATGGACCTTTATGGGATTTGGCAAACGATGCGCATTCTATTACTCTAATAGAAACTTTTAATAAATTAGGGAAACCAGTTTCTTTTGTTTGTCATGCTCCTGCAGCTTTAAAGTCAGTTAAAGGCACAAATGGAGAATCGATTGTAAAGGGTAAAAACGTTACTGGTTTTACAAATAGCGAAGAAAAAGCTGTTGGTTTGGTTGATGTTGTTCCGTTTTTGGTAGAAGATATGCTACAAGAAAATGGAGGGCAGTATTCTAAAAAAGAAGATTGGGCAGAACATGCTGTAAAAGATGGAAATTTAATTACAGGTCAGAATCCAGCTTCTTCAAAATTAGTAGCAGAAATGTTATTTGAATCTTTACAATAAGCACATAATTAATTTAATTTAAAGACAAAGCCTATAAGAATTTATGGGCTTTTCTTTTGCTAATTTTTTAATATTCCTGTTGATTATCATCAACAAAAATTAAACAAAACCTTATCTTAGCAGTACAAAAAAAGATTTTTAAACTTGGAACAAATAAAAGCGTATTTAGATAAAATTGCCACAATTTCTCAGGAAGATTGGAACTTTTTTACCTCTAAATTACAAAGAGATATAATTCCTAAAAAAACAATTTTCTTAAAAATAAATGAAATAGAAAACCGTATTTCGTTTATAGAATCTGGTGTTGTGCGTTTGTTTATTCCGAAAGAAAATCCTGAAAAAGAAATTACATTTGGGTTTAGTTTTCAAAACCAATTTATAAGTGCTTATGATTCTTTTTTAAGACAAAAACCTTCTTTGTATCAATTACAAACCTTAACAGAAACCTCTCTTTTAAGTATTACATATGCAGATTTGCAAGAGGTGTATCAAAAAACTCAAATCGGGAATTTAATTGGAAGATTAACAGCAGAACGCCTTTTTTTAATCAAATCTAAAAGAGAGCAAAATTTGTTAAATCTATCAGCAGAAGAACGCTACATGAACTTATTTAAAGAAAGACCCGAACTTATAAAAGTAATTCCTTTAAAATATATCAGTTCTTATATTGGTGTAACTGCACAAGCTCTAAGTAGAATCCGCAAACGTGTTTAATTGATTTAGGTTCATTGTTTACTCCTATTTATCAATTTATCTTTGCACAAAAAATAAATGACAATAATTATTTTTGTATTGATTCTTTGGTATGGAGGCTTATTTTTCCAATCCTTCTTTTTACATAGATATGCTGCACATCAAGTGTTTACAATGTCTAAATTTACAGAACGCATCACTTTTATTTTAACGTGGATTTTTCAAGGCTCTAGCTATTTAAGTGCTTATGGTTATGGTATTATGCACAGAATGCATCATGCGTATACAGACACAGAAAAAGATCCTCATTCACCTTCTTTTGATGATAATTTATTTGCAATGATGTGGAAAACAAAAACCATTTATCAAGATATAAACGATCAAAAAATTGAGGTAGATCAAAAATTCACCAAAAATGTTCCTCAATGGAAATCTTTTGATGCTTTTGCTAGTTCTCGTTTTTCAAGATTGCTTTGGATTGCTTTTTATGTGCTATTTTT
Organism: Polaribacter sp. Hel_I_88; assembly: GCF_000687935.1. Taxonomy (NCBI): domain Bacteria; kingdom Pseudomonadati; phylum Bacteroidota; class Flavobacteriia; order Flavobacteriales; family Flavobacteriaceae; genus Polaribacter; species Polaribacter sp. Hel_I_88. Next base: position 3,468,369 of record NZ_JHZZ01000001.1, read on the forward strand.
CGCATATTTTACCACAGCTTTATGGCAATGGATTTTATTACCAGTTGCACTTTTAATGGCACCAATTCATGGCGTTATTATCAATTGGTTTGGACATATTTATGGGTATGTAAACTTCAAAATGAAAAACACGAGTAAAAACCTTTTTCATTTCGATTTTTTAATGATGGGCGAAGGCTATCATAACAATCATCATAAACACGCAACAAGTGCAAATTTTGGTGTAAAATGGCACGAAATTGATGTTACGTATTTGATTATAAGAGTTTTAGACTTCTTTAAAATTATTAAATTGAAAGCAATTCCTGTAAAAAGATAATACAATTTAGCTTTAATTATTTGAAATTAAAATTATTATGAAATAAAAGCCACGAATTCACGAATTATAATTTTTTTTTAAAAAATTTTTATTTTATTAGTGTGAAAATTCAAAGGATTTTAAAATTCGTGCATTCGTGGCAAAAATTAATATGTAATAAATACTGAAATTGTATAAAATATATGCAAATTACTTAAATTCAAGTTCAATTTATTTTATCAACGACTAATAAAAACCACTATAATCTCTAAGAATATAGTGGTTTTTTGTTTTTTGAGACAAAAAAAATTAGCTTCTTTTTGTCAATAACAGTTTATGTATAAAGCGTAATTTTTCGATAATTGCTGGCGAAATTACAAAAGGATAAATATCAGGAATTCCCATGGCTCTGTTCATACTATTTACCGCGAACGATAATGGAACACAGGTTTCTATAATTTTGTCGAAATTTTCGATGGTATAAGGATCAAAAGAAATACTTGTTTTAAAATCATCATTATCTTCAATAGAATTTACACTTAATTTAAAGAAATAACCAGTTTCAACCATATCCATAATATGCAAATAATGTGCCCAAGTTTCTGCCCAATCTTCCCAAGGATGAGAAGTTGCATACTCACTTATAAACTCTTTTTGCCAATCTTTTGGGGTGTCAGTTTTGTAATAGGTTTGTAAAGCTTTCGCATAATCTTGCGATTCGTTGCCAAAAATAGTTCTGTATTCTGCTAAAGTATCAGGATTATCTCTTATCAATCGATCCCAAAAATAATGCCCAACTTCGTGCCTTAAATGTCCAACCAACGTTCTGTAGGGTTCTTTTAATTGTTTTCGAGCTTTTTCTCTTAAAACCGAATTTCCTTCACGAATTAAAATCGTAATTACACCATTGGCATGACCTGTCATTAATTTTGGGTTACTTTTGTTGGATACAAAATCGAAACACAAACCAATATCATCATGATCCATTTTATTTGGTAAAGGCAAACCTATTTTTTGCAATTGATAAATTAAACGATGTTTTGCGATTTCCATGTGCGTCCAATTTTCAAAATTATCAGCATCAGCAAGTTTAGGAATCGTTCTATTTAATTGGCAAGCAGAACAAAACTCTTCAGGAGAATCTTTTTCTAAAACCCAGTTACAAACATTGTATTCTTTATTTTTACAAAACTTATATGCTATACCTTCTCTATCAGAAATAAGGGTGTCATTTTCAAAATTGAACGTAAGCATTTTACGATCTTCAGCTCTATACCCTGTTAAATGTCCACAATTATCACACTCAACATTTTCAAAATAAATGGAGGTTTTACAATTACCACACTGAAAAATTTTCATAAGTATTATACGAATTAATAATCGGTAAAATTAGTCTAATTTAAACGACAAAATTATCATACTAGAGAATATTTAGGATAAGTTTTATGGAGAGATTCTTTTAAGTAATTATATATTTTGTAACTTGTTATGGTATTAAATAATCATTTAAAAAAAAGCATTTTTTGGATTTACTTACTGTATTAACCTGGTTTTCTAGTTTGGCCTTTGTAATTTTTGGAGTAAACTGTTTCTATTCTAAATTTATTATTCTAGAATTTGAAAGATATGGTTTGCCAACATTTAGAAAATTAACAGGAGTTTTGCAGATTATAGGAGCTATTGGTTCTATAATTGGTCTTTATTTTTATCCTATTTTACTATTATTAGCATCATTAGGATTGTTTATTTTAATGACTGCAGGATTTGTAGTAAGGATAAAAATTAAAGACAATTTTTTTAAATCTTCACCATCATTTACATTTGCTGCGATTAATTTATTTATCGCTATTAAAACCTTTTACAAATTTTTCTAATAATAAGAAAAGTAAGCTATAATTAGGTTCATCATCATAAACAGAAAAGCAGGAAACGATTTAAACAAAGGATCTTTAACTTTAATGTGCATTATAATTGAACCCAATAAAAGTGCTGCCAGACCTAAACTTGCTGTTAAAGTTAAATATTCAATTGTAATAGAAGCTAACAATAATATCGCTAAACTTACTTTAAGAAATCCTATAAAATAACAGAATACTTTCGATAAACCATAATAGTTGAATTCCTCAATAATTGTTCGTGTATTTCCACCTCTCCATCTGGTGGTTTTTTTAGGTTGAATTAACCAAACATTTAAAATGCTTACAGAAACAATAATTTTTAATGCAATAAGTATATAATCTATTGTGCTCATATTTTTATTTTATGCTTAATTACTAAAATATAAAAAATAATTCAATTTTAATTACAATACGTATGCATTTATCCTATTTAAATCAATTTTAGACTAATATATACGTTTACCAATCTATTGGAAAATAATCTTTCAAGAATTTTCCTGACCAATGTTTCCCTGTATTAATACCATCAATTAAAGGATCCATAACTCTTGCAGCGCCATCAACAATATCTAAAGGAGGTTGAAAATCGTGTACTTCTACTTTCTTTTTTGATAGTTCAGCAGGATCTTCATCTGTAACCCAACCAGTATCCACAGCATTCATATAAATTCCTTTTTTAGCAAAGGTTGCAGATGATGTGTGTGTTAACATATTCAACGCTGCTTTTGCCATATTTGTATGTGGATGCCTATCTTCTTTTTTAAAGCGATGAAACTTTCCTTCCATGGCAGAAACGTTAATAATGTGTTTTTTACCAGTGTTTTCTTTCATCATTATGTTTGATAATCGATTGCACAACACAAAAGGAGCAACTGCATTTACTAGCTGAACTTCCACCATTTCTGTAGTTTCAATTTCACCTAATTTTAAACGCCAGCTGTTTGTTTTACGTAAATCTACCTGCTGTAAATCTGCATCTAATTTTCCTTCAGGAAAAACTTCTGCAGTTTGCAAAGAATTATCAAAACTATAAGGAATTTGAGATAGTTCAGCCGAATTTCTCAAGCCAATTCCTGGTTCTGGTCCATGCCAAGTAACAGGTAGTACATTATTTTTCTTTGTTTTGTTTGATGAAACACTCAAATCTGAAATCTCCTGCAAACACTCTTCATGATTTTCTAATAATCTTTGTGCTAGTTTTGGCAATTCAGTAATTGGTTTCTTTTCATTATCCATTAAATGATGATAAAAACCTGAAGGTCTTCTTACAGTTTGTGCAGCATTGTTGATGAGAATATCTAACCTATCATATTTTTGCTCAATATAATTACAGAAAATTTCAACACTTGGTATATGTCTTAAATCCAAGCCATGAATATGCAAACGATGACTCCAATCTTTGTAATCTTCTTCTTTAGCAAAACGAATGGCAGAATCTGCTGGAAAACGTGTGGTTGCAATAACTGTGGCTCCTGAACGTAAAGCCATTAAGGTAATATGATAGCCAATTTTTAAACGAGAACCAGTTATCACAGCAACTTGCCCTTTTAAGTCCGTTGTTTGAAAACGTTTTGCGTAGTTTAAATCTCCACATTCTGTACACATGGTATCATAAAAATGATGCAATTTTGCGTACACAGTTTTACAAACGTAGCAGTTTCTTGGCGATTCTAATTCTGGAGTATCTTCAGGAATTGCAGTTGGCGCTAGTAATTTAGGTGCCACAAATAAGGCTGCTTCTCTTGCAGAACGAATTCCTGTAGATTTTCGGGCATGTTTATCGCTTTCAATTTGCTTACGTTTTGCTGCCTTTTTAGCATCTTTTCTTCTTCGTTGAAATTCATCACGATTTGGTCTAGACAATTCGCCTGCCACTTTTAATAAAGCAACTCTTTGTGCTTCTGGCAATTCAAAAAGCTGATTGGTATCATCCAACAAACTTTGTATTGTTTCAATACAATTGGTAATTGCTGGATTGTTTTTTTTATCACTCATAATAATGGTAAAACGAATTTTACTGATGATTCTATACAAGTTCTCGATACAATTATGCAAAAAAGCATAATCACTCGAACTGACAATGTGAATATTTCTTTTAAACTATTACTTTATGTCACTTCGAGTGAAATCCTTTTTTCAAGAATTTTGTATCGAGAAGTTTTTAATTATTTTCTCTTCTTCTTTTTAACAACTGCTACTTTAGCTATTTTTGAATTTGCATTGGCTACATAATCTGCTAATACTTTTTCTATCAATTCTTCTTTTGTTAAATGATGAAAAACAGTTCGTACTTTTCGTTTAAAATCTTCAGAAACTGTTTTATTTGGTTTTGTTTTAAAAATCTTTTTTGCCCACAATAAACCATTGTTTTCTTCAATACTTTCTGCATCTGCTTTTTTGTACGCATTAAAAGTGATGCCCAATTCTTTTTCAAAATCAGCAATATCAACAGCTTCTTCTTGTTGAATAATGGTTAAAGAAAAACCCTTTGCTCCTGCTCTAGCTGTTCGTCCACTTCTATGTACATACGCATCATACGTATCTGGCAAATGATAATTTACAACATATTCAATTTCTTTTACATCAATTCCTCTTGCAGCTAAATCTGTTGCCACTAAAATATCAATATGTCCTTCTCTGAATTGCCCCATAATTCTGTCACGAATTCCTTGGGTTAAACTTCCATGAATTGCGCCAGATGAAAATTTATTAATCGCTAAATTCTTTGCTAATTTATTAACTGCCGCTTTTGTTTTACAGAATATAATGCCTCTTTTTCCTTCTTTGGTATTTAAAAAATGTAATAACACCTCTAATTTTTCAATCGGTTCTACTATTACATATTGATGTTCAATTCCTTGATGACCAATAGTTTTCATATCAGCTTCAATCTGAACAACTTCTTTAGCCATATAATTATTCACCAATTGCCTGATAGCTCCAGACATGGTTGCTGTGAATAATAAAGTTCTCCTTTTTTTCGGAATTTCTGTAATGATAGCATCCAATCCTTCTTTTAAAGCACTCACCATTTCATCAGCTTCATCTAAAATAAAATAGGAAATATTTTTTATATTGATAGCTTCTCTGCTAACTAAATCCGCCAATCTTCCTGGAGTTGCTACTACAATATGTGTGGTTTCTTTTAAACGCTCAATTTGAGGTTTTATAGGAATACCACCACAAACAACTGCGATTGAAATTTCTGGAGAATGTTTTGCAAAAGATGCTAAATTTGTATGAATTTGTTGCCCCAATTCTCTTGTTGGCGCTAAAATTACTGCTTGTATGTTGGTGTTTTTTGTATCAATCAATTGCAATAAAGGCAAACCAAAAGCAGCGGTTTTACCAGTTCCTGTTTTTGCTAAGGCAACAACATCTGCTGTTTTATCAAGAATAACAGGAATTACTTTTTTTTGAATATCTGTAGGTTCAGTAATATTTAAATCAACTAAACTTTGTTGTATTTTTTGATTAATTCCTAAGTCAGAAAACTTTTTAGACATATTTTAATTTTGGGCAAAGATAAAGACACTTTTAAAAGAAAACTTACTAAATGGTTTATAATTCTAATGAATGTTGACTTCTTTATGCTCAAATTTAAATTTTGAATTTAAAGACTATAATTTTTGCTGATTAATTTTAAAAATTTAATTAAAAAATCAATTCAAATTACAAACTTTATTTTTTTCTATTCAAAAATATTTTATGAATTTATAATTATAAGTATTATTTTTAATAAACTAAATGGCACAGATTTTGAGCGATATTAAACTTACTATCCAACTTATGAAACATAAAATATTATTCCTTTTTCTTTTTATTCCCTCTATATTTTTAGCACAATCAAACTTAGATTCCAATCTTAAAACCATTTCAGGTTTTGTTTCTTTCAAGAACAAAAAACTACCGAATGTAAATATTTTTGTAGAAAATTCCACCAAATTTGCAGTCACAGATTCTATTGGTTTTTATGCTGTAAAAGCAAAAGTAGGCGATTTTTTAAACTTTAATTTTGTTGGATTAGAAGATGTAGAAATTCTGATAGAAGACGTTACAAGTACCCTAAATATTGAAATGAGAGAACAAAAAGGCATCTCTTTTTCACGTTCTTATGATGATTTAAAATTAGGTGGAACAACAATTGGAGATTATTTTGAAGGTCCTTTAAAAGTAGTTATCAATGGTAAAGAATTAAATCCTGATGAAACATCATTAACAAGAGCTATTGCAGAAAAAGTTCCAAGTTTATTAGTGAAAATAAATGATTTTGGAGAAGAAATTATATATCAAAGAGGAAAAGAATTGAATGGGCCACCTGTTTGGGTTTTCGATGAAGTTTTATACGATTTACCAATTCCTGTTTTTATAAATGAAGTAGAAAATATTTTGGTGATTAATACAGAAGCTAAATTAATTATTCAAGTGAATACCACTATAAATTATAGAACTGTTTCAGGTATCGATTTTGATAGTTATTATTTTATTGAAGACGATTTTTATCAAAATGATGCCATTGCTTACAAGAGGTTAAAAGTGGGAGAACCTGAGTTTTTAAATAAATATAAAGGGAGATTTGATGACAAAGAAGCATTAAGTATTTACCAAGAAACATATAAAGAAGAACACAATTTTGCGAACTATCATTTAAGCATTTTTGAGCATTTTAAAAATGAAAAATATAACAAAAATACGTTGTTAAAAGTGCTGGCTGATTTTGAGGAATTTTCTAACAATCCAGAAGATTTAAAAGCAATTGCTTATAAATATCAAGAATTAAATGAAAATGAAAAAGCGCTTGAAGTTTATAAAAAAATCCTGAAACTAAGGCCAGATTATAGTCAATCTTACAGAGATGTTGCCAATGTTTTATTAGATTTAAAAGAGTACCCTCAAGCTTGGAAAGCCTATCAGTATTATTTACATAACGATTTTAATATTGAAGACGATGATATTGGAGAAATCTTAATATCAGAAATAATTGCCACTGAAAATAATAGTGGAAATGAAAATTCTACTCAAGGAATTAAAGTTGACAGTCCTACTAAAAATACAGAAAGTGACATAAGAGTTGTTTTTGAATGGAATACTTCTGAAGCTGAGTTTATTCTCGAATTTGTAAATCCAAATAAATTCCCTTTTAGTATTGAGAATTCAACACACGTTAATAATGATTTAATTATTGATCAAAAAGAAAAAGGATATACCTCTAAAGAAATTTTTATTGATGATTTACAAAATGGAAATTGGTTGGTAAACTTAACGTATTTAGGAAACAAACACTACAAACCAACTGTTTTTAAAGTAACAACGTATTACAATTGGGGTAGAGAAAATCAACGAAAAGATATACATGTTTTTGATTTAATGATAACAGATAAAAAAATAGAATTGTTAAAATTGAATAAAAGATCATTTTAAATTATTGTCTATCAACTTTAAAACAAATTCCTTCTACATAAATTTTGTTTTCTGTAAATTCTACTTTATCAATTGAATTTATGGAATAAAACAATTTACCAACTAAAGATGTTCCTATAATTGCGTGGAGTATTTCATATTGATGATAGATTATTAAGTTAGCCAATAAAGATAAATTGCTACTGAAAAGTTGTTTTAGAGTTGGTCTTCCAGCATTTTTATAGGCTATTAATACTTCTAAATCTAAGCAATCATCTTCTATTATTTCGTCTTTACGAAAAGAAGAAAACTGGTTCGAAAATTTTGTGATAAAAGTCTCGATGGTAATTTCTAAAGAATATTTTAATTGCTCCTCACCTGCCCACCTTTGCATTTGTCCATAATTAAATTCTGGAACTGTAAATAAAGAAGTATCCGTTTTTTTATTCTTTAAGCTTATTTTCATTTTATAAATGTATTCAATATTTTATGAAGTAGATACATTTGAATATGGGGATTGTTTTAAAGTTTATAAGAAAATGTTTTTTTAAGGTTTATTTTTAAAAAAATCATCATGAATAAAATATGAAAACTTCGTAAACTATAAATTACTGGAAAGCACTAAAAGATTCCGATAAAATCCTGTATTTGTTCATTTTACCAATTTTTATTCGTCTTTAAAACTTCTTAAAATTGTGTTTTACTAAAATTTATCGTTCTAAAAGATCCCGATAAAAATCGGGATTAGTTCAACTTGCAAATTTTAATATGTTGCTTCGCAACTTATTAAAATTTGAGTTTCACTAATAATTATCAACATCAATAATAAACCTGATAGGTCTAAAATCTTTTACAGCTTCAAATGTATTTCTGATTTTAGTTACTTGATTTTTGGTGTTTGCTAAACTTTGTTTTGGTGGAATTTTAATGACAATATTTTTTATATATTGATTTCGAATTCTAGAAACTGCAGGAGCTGTTGGACCTAAAACATGTTCTCCAAAAGAATTATACAACGCTTTAAATAACCAATTTACTCCTGTATCAACTTTATTAAAATCTCTATGTTTTAAGGTGATTTTTATGGTTCTAAAATAAGGTGGATATTTGTATTGCCAGCGTTCTTGCAGCTGCTCTTTATACATTTCTGCATAATTTGTAGTCGAAACCTGTTGCAAAATTTTATGATAAGGATTGTAGGTTTGAATTGCCACATTTCCTTGTTTTTTACTTCTTCCTGCTCTTCCAGAAACTTGCACCATCATTTGGTAGGCTCTTTCATGAGCTCTAAAATCAGGAAAATTTAACATGGTATCCGCATTTAAAATCCCCACTAAAGAAACATTTTCAAAATCTAATCCTTTAGAGAGCATTTGTGTACCTACCAAAATATCGATTTCTCTGGCTTCAAAAGCACCAATTATTTTTTGATAACCAAATTTACCACGAGTCGTGTCTAAATCCATTCTACCAATTTTAAAATCGGGAAATAATGCTTTTAATTCTAATTCAATTTGCTCCGTTCCAAAACCTTTGGTATCTAAAGTATTGCTACCACAAGCTGCACAACTGTTTGGCATTGCACGTAGATAATTACAATAATGGCAACGTAATTCGTTTTTAAATTTATGATAGGTTAAAGAAACATCACAATTTGGGCATTGAGGAGCAACTCCACAAGTTTTACACTCAACCACAGGCGAATATCCTCGTCTGTTTTGAAACAGAATTATTTGCTCTTTTTCATCTAAAGCTTCTTGAATTAATTTAAGCATTCTATCAGAAAAATGACCTTTCATTTCCTTTTTTCTGTGCTTTTCTTTTACATCAATCAACTCAATTTTTGGAAGTTGCACATTTCCAAAACGCCTATTTAACTCCACAAAACCATATTTGTTTTGTTGTGCATTAAAATAACTTTCTAAAGAAGGAGTTGCAGAACCTAATAGAATTTTTGCGTTGTGTAATTTTGATAAAACAATGGCGGAATCTCGTGCATTATATCTTGGAGAGGGCTCAAACTGTTTGTAAGAAGTTTCATGTTCCTCATCAACAACAATTAAACCTAAATTATTAAATGGTAAAAATATAGACGATCTTGCTCCTAAAATTATCTGTGCTTTGCTCTTGTTTTCTAAAACATTGTTCCAAACTTCTACTCTTTCGTTCATAGAATATTTAGAGTGAAATACCGAAATTTGATCACCAAAATAAACTTGCAAACGTGTTATTATTTGCGTTGTTAAGGCAATTTCTGGCAATAAAAAAAGCACTTGTTTTCCAGCATCTAAAACCTCTTGAATTAACTTTGTATACACTTCAGTTTTACCAGAACTTGTAATTCCATGCAAAAGTGTTACATCATTTTTAGCAAACGTTTCTTTGATTTCTGTTAAAGCAGTTTGCTGAAATTCGTTGAGTTGTTTTAAATCGTTTGTATCGCCTTTAAAGTTTATTCGATCTGTTTGAATTTCATAAAACTCAAAGATATTTTTATCAACCAAAGATTTTAAAATTGATGAAGAAACATTTGCTTTCGTTGCTAATTCTTTAGCTTTTATTGGTTTTTTTGTGGTTGATAATTGAAAAAAAGTTAATACTGCATCTCGTTGTTTCTTTGCTCTAGAAAGTTCTTCTAACAGCGCATTTAAAGAATCATCTGAAGCATAAGAAGCATGCAAACGAACGTATTTTACTAATTTTGGTTTGTACTGTTCGTAAATTTGCTCTTTAATATAAATAGCAGATTTTTTTATCAACTCATTGACTGTTGGCATTACTTTTTTCTTACCAAGAATATCTACAACTTGATGAATTGTTAATTGAGATTGATGTTGCAACGCTTCAAAAATCAAAAATTCGTCGTCTTCTAAAATATCTTCGTTACTAAAAGCTTCGTTTTTATAAACAATTGTTTCGCTTTCCAATAAAAAAGCAGAGGGTAAAGAGGCTCTAAAAACATCACCCAAAGAACACATATAATAGGTAGAAATCCACTGCCAATGTTTTAATTGAATAGGATTTACCAGTGGCTGTTCATCTAAAATTTGATGAATTTCTTTGGCTTCGTATAAAGTTGGTGCGTTTTCATGTATTTTAAAAACCAGCCCTGTAAACATTTTAGTTTTACCAAAGGAAACTGCAACACGCATGCCTTCTTTTAGAAAGTTTGCTTCTTCATTGGTAACAGAATACGTAAAAGTTTTCTGAATAGGTATGGGTAATATGACGTCTATATAATGCAAAAACTAAATATAATTAAGTATCAAATTTAATATTTTAAATGATGTGTTTATCATTAAAAATAGTTTAATTATAGAATGCTTATAACAAAGCAATTACAACTTTTTTTTTGTTAAATAATTATTAATTTGAAATAAATCGAAAAAAAAACAGTAATTTTGAGTATATAAATTTAATTCCCCCAAGAAATGACTTCAACAGAATGGAAAAGTTATGGCAAACTTATAAAAGTTAAAAACAATAACTTATTTGTCATAGATACTGGAGATATATTCTCTAATAAAGAAACTCTAGTAATTATTAACGGATTCCCAACTACGTCTTATGATTATCACAAAATAATTCCTTTTTTAAGCGATTATTATAGAGTGATAATTCACGATCATTTTGGCTTTGGCTTTTCAGATTTACCTGATACTTTTTGTTATTCTTTAATAGACCAAGCAAATGTTTGTATAGAATTATGGAAAACATTAAAACTAAAAAGATTTACCATATTATCTGACGGTTTTGGAACTAATATTGCTAAAGAAATTTTATACAGAAAAAATTCTCATTTAATTCCTTTTGACATTCAGAAACTCCTTGTTTGTAATAGTTCAAACTATGAAAAGTATATGGATATTAATACCATCTCTGCTCTTATTAAAAATAATAAATTAATAAAGTATAAAGAGATTATTATGAATTATAAAGAGCAACTTTTTTATGAAGGCTCTAATGATTATGATAAATATAAAGATAAATCTAAAATTAAGGAGATTTGGACAAGGTTTAATAGCAAACAAGGTCAAAAAGATATCTTAGTGCTTTGTTCTTATAACGAAGAAAGTTTTTTATACTGTCATAGATGGTTGCATGCTATTAAAGAAACAAAAATTCCAGTTAAAATATTTTGGCGAAAAGATAATCTTGAAAATCTAAAAAATATTTTATTGTACGTGGCATCTAATACACATAATAATGTTGAAATTGTTGAAAACTCAAAATGTTATGTATTAGAAACCAATGCTATGCAATGGATAACGATGGTTCTTAAAGAAATGGACAAAAATGTTTACAACCATTTAAAAACCCTCCAAACAATCTATTAATACAAATGAATTTTTTAAATTGGAGTAGTTTACATCAAAAGAAAACAGTTTTAGGGCTACAAATATCGTATATAGATACAGGAGAATTTGAAAAAGAAACCATATTAATAATTTCTGGTTATGGATCTAGTTCTTATGATTATCATAAAATAATTAACGATTTAAAAGAAAACTATAGAGTAATTATACCAGATTTAGTTGGTTTTGGCTTATCGTCAAAACCAACTAAATTTTATTTTTCTATGGTAAATCAAGCAGAAGTTTTAATAAATCTTTTGGCTGCTTTAAAGGTCGATAAGTTATCTATAGTTACACAAGGTTTTGGTTCTAGTATCATGTGCGAAGTATTAAACATCATAGAAACCAATTCAATTAATATTCATATAAAAAATATTTTTTTACTTAATGTAAGTTTATATTTAGAAGCTAATCTTAACATCGAAAAACAAGAAGAATTTGCGAAATTAGTTTCGTCGATATTTTTAAAAATGTCTAGCTCTTATGGGCTGTATAAAAAATATATTTTACAACATTTTTACGATCCAACTGCAGTTAGTGAAGCCACTTTAGTAACTTCTTGGGAATTATTAAAACATAATGATGGCTTAAAAACGTTTAATTTTGCAAGTTATTGGTCTTCAGAAATTCAAAATTCATCTTTAAGATGGTTAAGAGTTCTAAAGAATTTAGACGCTAATGTATATTTTATACTAGGAGATTTTGATCCATACAGTCAATATTCAGAATTAGAAAACACACAAAAAATACTTAAAACTAAGGATACCTATATGATTCATGATTGTGGTTATTTTGTAAGTTTAGAAAAACCTAAAGAACTTGTAGAAACTATCAAAAAAATTATGATGTAACTTATATTTATTGCCTTATAAGATGTTTCTTTAAAACTATAATTCCCATGATTTTTAACTAAAATTATGGGAATTTTTAATTATTATTCTTCTGAATTTTAAATTGAATTAATTATTATTTTTTTAAAAGCAATTGTTAAAAAAACTTATCTTGTTAACCAAATAAACCAAACTTAAATTGATATTTTTAAGCTTTAAAATTGAATTATAGTTGATAGTTTGGATAAATTTATTACAAGGCAAAATATGAATGTCATAGATAATTTAATTTATTGATTTTCAAAAATTCAATAAAAAACCATTGAGAAATTAATTAAGAACTATAGAATTTGATACGCTACAAAAAAATTAGAGGTCATAAAAGAATTTGGAAAGATATAGATCTTTGGGTTGCTCAAAACAAAGTATTAGATATTGATTATTTAAAAAATAAACAAAGAGATTATATAAAAGTTTGGATTCCACCATTTGGTAATATTGCTGTTTTAAATACTGAATTTACCCCACCAAAAGGAAAAACTAGAAACAAAATTATAAACGGAATTTTTGAAATTTACAAGCATTGGAAAATGCAATTAGACGAATTAGGAGAACTTTATTACCTTAAAATTTGGTACTTCCCAAAAGATGTGTCTAAATGCCAAGTAGTCTGTGCCATTGGCGATTTTACTACATTTTATGAGGTAACATTTTTTAAACCCAAAAAAGAAAAACCTTTTCCTGAAAATAGTAGAAATTTAAATTGGAGTTATCGAATTCAAGAACATCATATTACCAAAGATGATATACAAGAACCAGATGATTTTTATTCTGAAAAAGATTATTTAGATCATAAAAAATGGATTGACAAAAAGATGAAAGATTCAAAAACCAGAATTTCGGAACATAAAGATGCCTCAGGAACAACCACAACCTACTACTCTATCAAAGAATATGATGTCTGGTTAGGTGGAAATTAATTTGAAAATTTTAAATCTTAAAAATATATGATAAATAGAAAAAATGAGATTTAAATAAAACTACAAACAAGAAGTTTGTTGTTTTGAAATATTATAATTCAATAAGATTAATAAAGATTTTAGCGCTACTAATAATTTTAGTTTTAAAATGAATTCACTAAAAAGAGTATTAAATTGCTTACGATTCAACAAAAAAAGGAATAAAATTGTAAAAAACGATGTTTTTGAGATTCCTTTTAATGAATGCAGTACAACTGCTATTCAAATTCCTGACATACAAAATAAAACCTTTACTATTTCTAAATGGTTTGTAAAAGTTGGCGATTATATTGATAAAAATCAACTTATTTGTGAACTTGAAAGCAACTCGATTACTTTAGAGTTTGAAAGTTTACATGCTGGAAAATTGGTCTTTATAACACAATCAAAAGAAAAATTAAAAGCTGGAGATTTAATTTGTAAGATTGAGAAAATGACAAAAATTAAATAATATTTTTTTAATTTAACTTATAATTTATCCTTTTAAAAACAGAGAAATAGGAATTAAAAATTTGTAATTCCTATTTTATATTTAGATTATCTATAATAAAAGTTATTATATTTTATGCTGTAAACAATTAGGAAAAAGAAATATTTATCAATTATATTTTATCAATCTTCCAAGCTTCTTTGTTTAGTCAAACCATAAAACAAAAGGATTCTCTAATCAATAAAATGTGTCTTGATTTAAAATATAACAAAATAGACTATTTAATTAAATACTTATAAAAAAACTTAATTCTACATTACTTTGAAATAGTAAGTTTTTAAAAAGAGTACTCCATCCTCATCAATTACCTTAACTTTGCAGACTAATTGCAGAACACGTTGAAAAACAAATTTATAGAATTAAGACAATTTCTAAAAAAAACTGATTTCGATAGAGGAATTAAATTGGGCATCGCTATTGCAATTCCTTTTGCAATCTTATATTTTTTGGGCTATACTGTATTTGCACCAGCAATTGCTGTGGGTGTACTTTTAAATTCTTCTGGAGATATTCCTGGAAGTAAAAAGCGTAAAATTAATGCTATTCTTATTAGTATTGCTTTAACAACTGTGATTACTGCAACCATCTTATTTTTAAAGCCTTTTTTACCTTTTCTTTTATTTGCACTTGTGCTAATTTCATTTTTAGTTTCCATTATTGCTGTGTATGGTTTTAGAGCGTCTTTAGTTTCTTTTTCTGGATTATTAGCTATGGTTATTTCTTTTGCAGTTCAAAAAGAAACAACACAAGACATTTTTATCCAAGTTGCTTTTACTGCAATTGGTGGTTTTTGGTATTTAATTGTATCGCTTATAATTCAGCAATTGGCTCCAAAAAGGGAACAAAATCAATTATTAGCAGATACACTTTCTCTTTTAGGATCATATTTAAAATTGAGAGCAAAATTATTGACAAAGAAAACTAAGAGAGATATAATATTTAAAGAAAAATTGGCGCTCCAAATTCAGATTAATGAGAAGCACGAAGTTTTAAGAGAAATATTATTAACTGCTAGAAAACGATCTGGAAGAAATCGTTTTGAAGAAAAACAGTTGCTTATTTTAGTTTCTACGATTAAAATATTCGAACTTATAGAAGCAGAACATTTAGATTATAATTTGATTGATGAAATTTTTGGAGATCGTAAAAACTACTTAGAAGCTTCAAAAAATTTGAATAAAATTATGGGAAACCATCTGATTCTATTATCAGATTTATTACTTCAAAATAAAAAAATACCAAATAAAGAACCCTTATTAATTGCCTTATCAAAAGCAAACGACTCCATTTTAAATTATATTGATACTTTTAAATTACCTGAAGCAAGAGAAGGAGCATTAATCTTAAAAAACTTATACGATTATCAAGAGCAATTATTACAAGAAATTAGAACGATAAGAAGATTGATGGCAAATGTTCATGATGCTTCTAAGATATCTTTAAAAAGAGAAGATTCAAGTCAGTTTTTAACACTGCAAGAATATAGATGGAATGTTTTAACACAAAACTTGAGCCTAAATTCCAAAATGTTTAGACATTCTCTTCGATTTACCATTGCAATTCTCTTTACGTATCTATTAGGTTTTACGTTCGAAATCCAAAATGCTTATTGGATTATGTTAACTGTAGTTGTAATTATGAGACCCAATTATGGTTTGACAAAAGAGCGTTCAAAAGATAGGGTTATTGGCACTTTTATTGGTGCTTTAATTGCTGTTTGTATTGTTTTACTCACTCAAAATGAAATAGTATATGGTGTTTTAGCTTTTATTTCGTTGATTTTATCTTTTTCTTTAATTCAACAAAACTATAAATCTGCTGCTGTATTTGTAACTATTAGTATCATTTTTTTGTATTCATTAATTAATCCAAATGCTTTTGAAGTAATTCAATATCGAATTTTAGATACGGTTATTGGAGCTATTATTGCTTTGGTTGCCAACTATTTAATTCTACCAACTTGGGAAGCTGATAATTTAAGACAGGTTCTTTTAAATGCTGTGCAAATGAACAAGAAATACCTTTTAGCAACTCAGGTATTGTATGAAGATGCAACAGCACAAAAGTTTTCTTATAATTTAGCGAGAAAAGAAGACTTTCTTGCAGTGAGTAATTTAAACGCTTCTTTTCAGAGATTGACTCAAGATCCTAAATCAAAACAAAAAGAATACCAATTAATTTATGAGATTGTTACCATCAATCAAACTATGATTTCTGCAATAGCAGCTATTGGTAATTTTATCATCAATCATAAAACAACACCAGCATCAGAAGATTTTAAAAAACTAATTAATAAGATTTATGAAAATTTACAGCTGTCTGCTGATATTTTAGAAAACAATCAAATTGATGAAGATGCTTACACAGCAAAAAATGAAAATGCACGAGATAATTTATTTGATACTTATAAAAAACTATCAAATTTAAGAGATGAAAATATTAAAAAAGGGAATACGAAATTAGATACAGAAACGTTGCATCAACTTCAAGAAGCCTATTTAATCTCGAATCATTTAAATTGGTTAAAATCACTTTCCAAAAGTTTACAAAAAGCGATAGAAAGATACAATTCTATTGTTTTGGAATAATTTGAATCAAAAAAAAATAGCTCTGAAAATTCAGAGCTATTTTTATATATCATATTTATGATGATTTAGTCTTCATCATCCTCATCAGGTAAATTTGCATCAAAATCGTCATTATCTTCAAAGAAGTCTTCATCATCTGCATATTCTTCCATAGCGTTTTCTAAACGCTCACTAATTTTTACTAAGTAAATAGTGTCTTCAGTTTTAACTTCTATAGCTTTTACAGTATCACCTTTTGCGTTTTTAAAGGAGATAACATCACTATAATCATATCCATCAGGATATTTTTCAATTAACATATCTAATATGTCCGTTGTTAATTTTGCGTATTCTACGATTATTCTTTTCATTTTTTTATATTTTTCTGTGTCTCCTTGAGCGCAGTCGAAAGGTCTTTTTAAAAACTTATAGTTAAATAAGTTCTCGACTGCGCTCGAACAGACAGCAATTACATTTCTAAAAGGTAAGCAAATATTAAAGGTGCTACAATAGTTGCATCACTTTCAATGATAAACTTTGGTGTGTTAATATCTAATTTTCCCCAAGTAATTTTTTCGTTAGGAACTGCTCCTGAATACGAACCATAACTTGTAGTAGAATCTGAAATCTGACAGAAATAACTCCAAAAAGGTGTATCTGTTCTTTCCATATCTTGGTATAACATTGGTACTACACAAATTGGGAAATCTCCTGCAATTCCTCCTCCTATTTGGAAAAATCCAATTCCATTTTGAGAATTCTCTGTATACCAATCAGCTAAAAATGTCATGTATTCAATTCCTGATTTCATGGTAGTTGCTTTCAACTCACCTTTCATTACATACGAAGCAAAAATGTTACCCATTGTAGAATCTTCCCAACCTGGAC
The DNA here is from genome assembly GCF_000687935.1 of Polaribacter sp. Hel_I_88. Taxonomy (NCBI): domain Bacteria; kingdom Pseudomonadati; phylum Bacteroidota; class Flavobacteriia; order Flavobacteriales; family Flavobacteriaceae; genus Polaribacter; species Polaribacter sp. Hel_I_88. The sequence goes on from NZ_JHZZ01000001.1 coordinate 3,486,114, forward strand.
AAATTATGGGTAGGTTTTTTTCTGCTGCTGCATACATCCAAGAATCTTTGATATCTATTTCATAATACTGCTCTAAAACTCCAGATAACAATAATTTGTACATGTATTCATGTGGCAAATAACGTTCTCCATTTGCTTCTGCATCTTTCCATATTTTCACAATATGTTCTTGAATTCTTCTAAAAGCTTCTTCTTCAGGAATACAAGTGTCTGTAACTCTGTTTAAGCCTTTCTCTAATAAATCCCACTCATCTTGAGGTGTTAAATCTCTATAATTAGGCACTCTCTTATAATGAGAATGTGCTACTAAATTCATTACATCTTCTTCTAAATTTGCGCCTGTACAAGAAATAATTTGCACTTTATCTTTGCGAATCATTTCTGCAAAAATCTTTCCTAATTCTGCTGTACTCATAGCACCAGCTAAAGAAACTAACATTTTGTTTCCTTTTTTTAGCTGTTCTTCATACCCTTTTGCTGCATCAACCAAAGCTGCTGCATTAAAGTGTAAAAAGTACTTTTCAATAAAATTTGTAATTGGTTTACTCATGTTTTTTGTTTTCGATTAAAATTTTAAAATGTTCTCGATACAATTTTTCAAAAAGAAAAATCACTCGAACTGACATCTTCGTTTTAATTTATAATTATTTTTTTGATACTTTCATAACATTAAAAATATCGGTTCGTCTGTCTTTCAAATTTCGTACACTTCCAAACTGATTTAAATCTTTTAATAAGTCTAAATCTACATCAGCAATTAAAATCATTTCTGTATTTGTGGTTGCCTCTGCTTTTATTCCATTTGCTGGAAAAGAAAAGTCGCAAGGTGTAAATACCATAGATTGCGCATACTGAATATCCATATTATTTACTTTTGGTAAATTACCAACACTTCCTGCAATTGCCACATAACACTCGTTTTCAATAGCTCTTGCTTGTGCACAATGCCTTACTCTTGAGTAGCCATTTTGAGTATCTGTTAAAAAAGGAATAAATAAAATATCCATACCTTCATCTGCTAAAAGCCTACTTAATTCTGGGAACTCTGAATCGTAACAAATTAAAACACCTATTTTACCACAATCTGTGTCGAATGTTTTCAACTCATTTCCACCTTGCATTCCCCATATTTTTGCTTCATCTGGAGTTACATGTAGTTTTTCATAGCGTTCTTTTGTACCATCTCTTTTACAAATATAACCAACATTATAGAGTAAGTCTCCTTTAATTTCTGGCATACTACCAGTAATAATGTTGATATTGTAAGAAATTGCCAATTTAGAAAAACGATCTACCACTTCTGGTGTAAATTTCGCCAACTCTCTAATAGCTTGCGATTCTGGCAAATGATTGAACTCTGCCATTAAAGGCGCGTTAAAAAACTCAGGAAATAATGCAAAATCCGATCTGTAAGCAGATACAGAATCTACAAAAAACTCAGCTTGTTCCATCAATTCGTCCAAATCTTTGTACAAACGCATTTGCCATTGAATTAATCCTAAACGAACCACAGTTTTTTTAGTGGCTGCCTTTTTAGATTTCTTCTGATAATAAATATTATCCCATTCTAACAGAACTGCGAATTCGCCCGAATTTGCATCACCTTCTAAATATCCTTTTAAAATTTTAGACGGATGAAAATCATTAGAAATCTGGAAATTTAAAACAGGATCGTAAATTTCTTTACGTTTTACGCGTTCTAAATATTCTTTAGGTGATATTTCTGCAGCAAACTTATGATAGTTTGGCATTCTACCTCCAAAAACAATTCCTTTTAAATTTAGGGTTTCACAAATTTCTTTTCGGTAATCGTATAAACGCCTTCCTAAACGTAAACCTCTAAATTCTTTTTTAATAAAAACATCTATTCCATATAAAACATCTCCTTCTGCATCATGTGTGCTAAAGGTAAAATTTCCTGTAATATCTTCATAAGTATGCGTTTCATCAAAACTGTCATAATCAACCATAATTGACAAAGCACAACCTGCTAATTGTCCGTTAATTTTTATAACAATCTGACCTTCAGGAAATTTTGTAATTAAAGATTGTATTTGAGATTCTTCCCAATAGGTATTTTCCATACTGGTGTAAATCTCAATCATTGCTTGTTTTAACTCTTGATAATCATCAATAGTTAAATATTGCAATTCTATATTTTCAATTGTTTTTATCATTTATAATTGACTAAAAATCGTCATCATCATTTTTAAATTTCGATAATTTGCTGAATGGATTATCATTAGTATTATCATCTGTATTATCATAAGAATCATCATTAGAAGCAAACTTATAACTCAACATTTTGTAGAATAATTTTGCCGCTAAAAAATCCGATGATTTTTCATTTTCGTTTGGACATAATTCAACCATATCAAAACCAACCACGTTTTTTTGTTCAAAAACTGTCTTTAAGAATTCTAAAGTTTCATAATAGAATAATCCACCTGGTTCTGGAGTTCCTGTAGATGGCATAATTGATGGATCCAAAGCATCTAAATCGAAGGTAATAAATACGTTTGTACTTAATTGATCTACAACATCATCCATCCAACCTTCATTTACAGCCATGTCATGAGCAAAGAAAACTTTGTCTAAATTCATATTTCTTTTTTCAGAAATATCCATGCTTCTAATACCAACTTGTACTAAATTAGTTGTAGAATTTGCTTCATATACTGCACAAGCATGGTTGCATTTAGAACCATCATATTCTTTACGTAAATCTGCATGCGCATCTATATGCAACACTGTTAAATCACTAAAACATTCGTTAAATGCTCTAATAGTTCCAATAGAAATTGAATGCTCACCACCAAAAACAGTTACAAATTTGTTTCTGTTGATGTACTTTTTTGTTTCCTGATGCACAGCTTCTACCATTGCTTCTGGAGAAGAATTTTCTGTAACTGGTTCAGATAAATAAACACCTTCTTTGTAAACTTCAGAATCGGTTTCTATATCATACAGTTCCATATTTTCAGAAGCATCTAAAAATGCTTTTGGCCCTTTATCAGAACCTTTTTGCCAAGTACTTGTTCCATCATAAGGAACAGGAATAATTACAATTTTTGATGTTGATAGGTTTCCAAATTCCTGTGGAATGCCTGCATACGTTTTATTGGTTGCCATTTTTAAAAATTTGTTTTTTTTTTACAAGGAGTTTAAACCCCTTGCTTTGTTGTGGTGTTTTTATATATTTTTTTGTTAATATCCTAAAATTGATAGCAATTCGCTACTTTTTTGCTGTTCCTTAAATAACCTAATATCTAGTTCTCCATTTTCATCTCTATCAATGATAAGATGTTTTGGATGTGGAATTAAACAATGCTGCAAACCACCAAAACCGCCAATAGATTCTTGGTATGCACCTGTGTTAAAAAAGCCAATATACAAAGGTTTATCTTTTTCATAAACAGGTAAATAAATACCATTTATGTGCTGTTCTGAGTTGTAATAATCATCACTATCACAAGTTAAACCACCTAATAAAACACGTTCGTATTTAAGATTCCATTTATTTAAAGGCAACATGATAAAACGTTTGTTAATTGCCCAAGAATCTGGTAAAGTTGTAATGAAAGAAGAGTTAATCATGTTCCAAAGTTCCCTATCATTTTGTTTCTTTTGATATAAAACTTCATAAATAGCGGCTCCAGATTCACCTACAGTAAAGCTACCAAATTCAGTATAAATATTAGGTACATCAACATCTGCATCTTCACAAGCTTCTTTAATTTGATACACAATTTCATCAATCATATACTCATAATCATACTCAAAAGCTAGCGAGTTTTTTATAGGGAAACCACCACCAATATTTAAACTATCTAATGTTGGGCATACTTTTTTTAGGTTGATGTACACTTTTAAGCATTTCATCAATTCGTTCCAATAATACGCATTGTCTTTAATACCTGTATTGATAAAAAAGTGCAACATTTTTAAGTCTACCTGCTTATTTTTTGCAATTTCTCTTTCGTAAAAAGAAACGATGTTTTTATAGCCAATTCCTAATCTAGAAGTATAAAACTCAAATTTTGGTTCTTCTTCAGATGCTATTCGAATACCTACTTTAAACTTTTTCTTTGTTTCTTTTTGAAGCAACGTCATTTCCTCGTAGTTATCGATAATAGGTACACAATTTTTGTGGCCAGATTCTATTAAATTTCCAATGTTTTTAATGTATTGGTCTCTTTTAAAACCATTACAAATTACATAAGTATCATCTTTTATTTTACCTTCTTTTTTAAGATTATTTACAATATCAATATCAAAAGCAGAAGATGTTTCTATATGAATATCGTTTTTTAAAGCTTCATTTAAAATATGTTTAAAATGAGAACTTTTTGTACAATAACTATAAAAATATTTTCCTTTATAATTATGTTTATCAATAGCATTTTGAAACCAACCCTTTGCTTTATTAATATTTTCTGAAATTTTAGGTAAATACGTAAATTTTAATGGAGCACCATATTTAGCTGTTAATTCCATTAAATTAATACCATGCCAAAATAATTTGTTGTTTTCTGTCTTAAATTCCTCTTGTGGAAAATGAAAAGTTTGTTCGATTAAATCTATATACTTTGTATTCACTATTCTTTTTAAATTAATTAAATGATAAAATAAGTCTAAACTAAAACAAACTTAATGATTTAGAATAGAAAAGCCAACCTTAAATAAGGATTTATCACTGTAATATTTTTAAGTAAACAACATGCAGCTTAGAAAAAAGCAGCAATTCTTGCAGCATAGTAAATGGAGATTTATCTATTTTTTTATTACATCTATAAAATGCTTTAAAAGTATATACCTCCAAGAAATAAGTACTATTGAAATAAGAAAAATTAAACATTTAAACTTTAATAATTAAATCAAATGTAAAATATTTATCAATACAAAACACAAATCAAAAAAAAAAGTGAAAAAATATTTTCACTTTTAATTTTGGTTTTAAAATACTATTCTTCAGGAGGATGTCCATGAATTTCTTCAAAATCCTCATCAAAGTTTTCTCTCAAATACGTATTTAGCTTTTTTCTATAATCGTCTTTTAACCAAGTAACAAAGTTATGTGTACTTTTAGAAATACATTTTGCATATCTGTTAATTCTATCATCAATCTCCTCTCCTAGCATTTTTGCTAAAATTAAAGCATCAAAAACATCTTCGCTATTTTCTATACACATTTTAGCATGATGAACTATTGATTTTTCCAACACACGTTTAGAAGATTCTCCAGAACGAATGGTATCAATATATACTTTTTTCATATCGAAATAAGTATCCTTAGATTTTGCAAATTCCTTTTTAACATCAGCTGGTAATTCGTATCTAAAGGTACTTTCAATTTCTTCGTCAGATAAAATAGCATTCAGATAATAATCTGGTGCTCTAAACATTTTCTGCCAATCTAAATCTGCTCCCCAAGGACCAAATCTGTGAAAATTATTACCTAAATCAATAACATCAAAAGTATTTGCGTTGTTGTAAATACGAGAACCACGACCAATCATTTGGTAATATAGAGTTAACGATTTAGTTGCTCTGTTTAAGATAATAGCTTCAATACTTGGTTCATCAAAACCAGTGGTTAAAATACTTACAGAAGTAATTATAGCTCCTGGTGTTTTATGAAACCACCTTAAAATAAGCTCTCGTTCTTTTTTTGTATTGGTATTATCTAAATGCGCAATTGGATATCCAGCCTTTTTAAACGCATGAAATACTTGAATAGAAGTATTAATTCCGTTGTTAAAAATTAAAGTTTTCTTTCCTTTAGCAGTTTCTTCATAAGCAGAAACCAATTTGGAAAGCATGTCTGAATTTGTATATAAATCTTCAGAAGATTTTACTGTATAATCTCCATTGGCGCCAACCTCTAAAGAAGTTAACCCAACATTGTAAGAATATAAATTAGCTTTTGCTAAATAATCATTATCAATTAAATCTTGAATAGATTCACCCACAAACAATTCTTGATAGTTCTCATACATTGGTAGTTTAATGTTAGAACTTAAAGGTGTTGCAGTAACTCCTAAAATAAAAGAATCGTGAAAGAATTTAAAAATCTTTGTAAAAGAGTTGTAATGTGCCTCATCCACAATTACTAAACCAATATCAGAAATATCAAGTTTATCATCATTCAATCTGTTTTTCAAGGTTTCCACCATGGCTACAAAACAATTAAACTCATCTTGATCGTCTAATTTTGCAGTAGAATTAATTATTTTATTTTTTACACCAAACTCCTTTAACATTCTAGAAGTTTGTTTGCTTAACTCAATTCTGTGCGTTAAAACAAGTACTTTTTTGTTAAATTTTTGAATATAACGTCTTACTATTTCAGAGAATATAACTGTTTTTCCACCTCCTGTTGGTAGTTGATATAACAAGTGATAATCTTGTGGAGTGGAATCAAAACGTTTAAAAATCTCTGTAAGAGCGTCTTGTTGATATCCATATAATTCTTTTCCGATAATAGGTTCTGAAGTTTTTAAATCTGCCAAAAGTATAAAAATTTAGAATACAAAAATAAGACTTAAATAAGGTTTAATCCAAGTTTATCCTATACAAATCTTGTTAAATTTGTTTCTGTGATGTCAGAATGTGATGCATGATGAACAGAAACTCCATTTTGAACCACAATTAATTGTGGTGACTGGTGCATAACTTGAAACATTTCGCCTATTTCTGTAGATATATCTCTGTAATTTAATAAATCTAAATAATACACTTTTAAGTTTTGATGCTCTTCCTCGAACAAATTTTCAAACTGCTTAATCACCATTTTACTAATTCCACATCGTGTAGAATGTTTAAAAATTAAAACTGCATTTGTTTTAGATTGTTCTTTAATTTCTTCTAACTGCTCTAAAGATGTTAAAGGAATCCAATTTAAGTATGACTTTTTTTTCTCTTTTGATTTTTCATCCTTATTACCTCCAAACATGTTATTAAATATACCCATTTTCTATTTTTTATAATTTGATGATGCAAATATAAGAAACTTTAACCAGTCAAAAAGTCAGTAAAAATAGTACTTAACAAGACAATTTGACTTCTTTTAACTGTAAATATCAATTGGTATTATAATTGACATTTATCGATTGTAAAAGAAATATAGACTAACAACAAGGGGTTTAAATCCCTTGCTAAAACATAAAGAAAATGAATTTTAGTAATTATACCACAAAATCGCAAGAAACCATACAAATGGCGCAGCAAATTGCGCAAAGTTTTGGTCATAATCAAATAGAAAACGAACATATTTTCAAAGCACTAACACAAGTAGACGAAAATGTATTGCCTTTTTTATTAAAGAAATTAAACATCAATATTGATATTGTAAATCAAATTGTTGATAAGCAATTAGAAAGTCTTCCAAAAGTTTCTGGAGCAGAATTAATGATTTCTAGAGAAGCAGGTAAAACGTTAACTGAGGCTTCTGTGATTGCAAAAAACATGAAAGATGATTATGTTTCAATCGAGCATTTAATTCTAGCTATTTTTAAATCGAAAAGCAATATTGCTCAGGTTTTAAAAGATCAAGGAGTAACAGAAAAGCATCTAAATGCAGCTATTGATGAATTAAGAAAAGGCGAACGAGTAACTTCTCAATCGCAAGAAGAAACCTATAATTCTTTAAATAAATTTGCTAAAAATTTAAATGATTTAGCCAAAAACGGAAAATTAGATCCAGTAATTGGTAGAGATGAAGAAATCCGTAGATTGTTACAGATTTTATCTCGTAGAACAAAAAATAACCCAATTTTAGTAGGTGAACCAGGAACTGGTAAAACTGCGATTGCAGAAGGTTTAGCACATAGAATTGTAGATGGTGATGTCCCAGAAAATCTAAAAGACAAATTAATTTTTTCTTTGGATATGGGTGCACTAATTGCAGGTGCAAAATACAAAGGGGAATTTGAGGAGCGTTTAAAGGCAGTCATCAAAGAAGTTACCAATGCAGAAGGAGATATTGTACTTTTTATTGATGAAATTCATACATTAGTTGGTGCTGGAGGTGGACAAGGTGCCATGGATGCAGCCAATATTTTAAAACCTGCTTTGGCTCGTGGAGAATTACGTGCAATTGGAGCAACTACTTTAGATGAATATCAAAAATATTTTGAAAAAGACAAAGCTTTAGAAAGACGTTTCCAAAAAGTGCAAGTAAATGAGCCAGATACAGAAAGTGCTATTTCTATTTTAAGAGGTATTAAAGAAAAGTACGAAACACATCATAAAGTTCGTATTAAAGATGAAGCTATTATTGGTGCTGTAGAATTGTCTCAGAGATATATTACAAACCGTTTTTTACCAGATAAAGCCATTGATTTAATGGATGAAGCTATGGCTAAATTGCGAATGGAAATCAATTCTAAACCAGAAGAATTAGATGTTTTAGATAGAAAAGTGATGCAATTAGAAATCGAAATTGAAGCGATTAAACGTGAAAATGACGAAGTTAAATTAAAATCTTTACGTTCTGATTTGGCAAATCTAAAAGAAGAACGCAATGAAATGAATGCAAAATGGAAATCTGAAAAAGAAGTTGTTGATAATATTCAGAATGCAAAAGCAGCTATTGAAGATTTTAAAATTGAAGCTGAAAAAGCAGAACGTGAAGGAGATTATGGAAAAGTAGCAGAAATTAGATATGGAAAAATTAAAAAAGCACAGGAAGATTTAGAAGGTTTTCAGAAAGTTTTGGCAGAAAATCAATCTGAAAAATCCTTGATAAAAGAGGAAGTAACTTTAGATGATATTGCAGAAGTTGTTGCAAAATGGACAGGTGTTCCTGTAACTAAAATGATTCAATCTGAACGAGAAAAATTATTGAAACTAGAACATCAAATTCATAAAAGAGTTGTGGGTCAAGAAGAAGCGATTGTTGCAGTTTCTGATGCTGTTAGAAGATCTAGAGCTGGTTTGCAAAACCCAAATAAACCTATTGGGAGTTTCCTATTTTTAGGAACCACAGGAGTTGGAAAAACGGAGTTGGCAAAAGCATTAGCAGAATATATGTTTGATGATGAAAATGCGATGACCAGGATTGACATGAGTGAATATCAAGAAAAACATTCTGTAAGTAGATTAGTTGGTGCACCTCCAGGTTATGTGGGGTATGATGAAGGTGGGCAATTAACAGAAGCTGTAAGAAGAAGACCATATTCTGTAGTCTTATTAGATGAAATTGAAAAAGCGCATCCAGATACTTTTAATGTGTTGTTGCAAGTTTTAGATGAAGGTAGATTAACAGACAATAAAGGTAGAGTTGCAGATTTTAAAAACACGATTATTATTATGACATCGAATATGGGAAGCCATATTATTCAAGAAAAGTTCGCAGATCCAAAAGCAGATTTAGAAGCAGTTACAGAAGTTGCAAAAATTGAAGTAATGGGTTTATTGAAACAATCTGTAAGGCCAGAATTCTTAAACAGAATTGATGATGTAATTATGTTTACGCCTTTAAATGAAAAGGATATCTTTCAAATTGTAAAATTACAAATTGAACATTTAAAGAAAATGATTGGCAAACAAGACATTACATTAGATGCAACAGATGAGGCAATTAGTTATTTGGCTAAAAAAGGATATCAGCCAGAATTTGGAGCAAGACCTGTAAAAAGAGTCATTCAGAAAGAGGTGTTGAATCAACTTTCTAAAGAGATTTTATCAGGAAAAATTACAATTGATAGCATTATTTTATTAGATGCTTTTGATGACAAATTGGTTTTTAGAAATCAATCTGACTTAGTTGAAGAGTTATAAAATTTTAGTTTGATTAGTTCGTTCGGAAAAAGTGATGCTTGAAAAAGTGTCGCTTTTTCTTTTTTAAGTATATTTGACAATCAATATCAACCTTATGAAAAAATATTTCTTCCTTTTTGTCTTTGCTTTTAGTCTATTGGTTTCTTGTTCTTCTGATGAAACTACGACTTATTATTTAATTCGTCATTCAGAAAAAGACAGATTTGATAAGACCAACAACAATCCTAATTTAAGTTTTGAAGGTGAAAAAAGAGCACAAAAATGGGCCACTTATTTTAAAGATATTGAATTAGATGCTGTGTATTCTACCAATTATAATAGAACCATTCAAACAGCAACTCCAACAGCAATGAGCAAGAAAATAGAGTTACAATTCTATAATCCTTCTAAAATGTACGATTCAATTTTTCAAGCTAATACCAAAGGAAAAACTGTTTTAGTGGTTGGTCATAGCAACACAACTCCAGTTTTTGCCAATGAAATTTTAGGCGAAAAGAAATACGAAAATATGGATGATCATGACAATGCTAGTCTTTATAAAGTAACTATTTCTGGCGATGACAAAACGAGTTCTGTTGAAAAAATAGAAAATTAATTAGGCACTTTCAGAATTAAATAAACACTTGTTTATCAGTTAAATAAGTTGTATTTTAGATAAACCAAACCCCGTAAATAGGCAAAAAGCCTAAAAAACGGGGTTTTTCTTTTTTACAAATATGAAAATACGAAGAATTTCTGACTTCCAGTACTCTTTTTCTTTTTTATCCTCTACAGAGGAATTAGAAAAATTCAAAGCACGTTTTTTAATGTCTGATTTAGGTAAAATTTACAGTGCAATTCCTTGGAAAAATTTAGTCAAATCATTTAAAATTACAGAAGCTATCAAAGGACCAGACTGTATTTTTAGCCCTCAAGGAAAATTAGGTTTAATGTTTTTAAAACATTATGCTTGTTGTTCTGATAAGCGTTTGATTGAGCAGTTGAATTCCAATTATAATTATCAGTTTTTTTGTGGTATTTATTTAGGATTTGATACCCTTGAAAACTATAAAATAGTGAGTCAAATACGTTGCGAATTAGCTGCTGATTTAAACATTAGTTCAACAGAAAAAATACTATTTAATTATTGGAGTAAATATATTGATGAACAAGAAAAAGCAACAACAGATGCCACTTGTTATGAGAGTGAAGTTCGCTATCCAACAGATCAAAAACTATTGAAAGAATCTGTTGACTGGTGCTATAAACAAATGAAGATAATTTGTAAATCTTTATGTGTAAAACTTCCTAGAACCAAATACTTGAAATGGTCAAAAAGATATGTTGGTTATAGTAAAATGCGAAGAAAAACAACAAAGAAAAGAACCTCCATAACAAGAGCTTTTTTAAAACTATTACGCAAATTATTAGCGGAGATTAAAACTCTTGAAAAACAACATTATTTTACAATGCCAAATCGTTTTTATAAAACACTAAATACAGTAAAAAAAATATTCTCACAACAGTATTTACTGTTTGAGAAAGGAGAAAAACCAAAGAATAGAATCGTAAGCATAAGCAAAGATTACTTACGTCCAATAGTGAGAGGAAAAGAGATAAAAAAAGTAGAATTTGGGGCAAAAGTAAACAAACTTCAAATTGATGGAATTAACTTTATACAGAAAATAAGTTTTGATAACTTTAATGAAGGGACACAATTTAAAAATACAGTTTATAAGGCACAAGGATTAACCAATAGGAAAATTAAAATACTTGGTGCAGATGCTATTTATGCAACGAATAAGAACAGAGTTTTTGCAACTTCAAACCATATACAAACAGACTTCAAACCTAAAGGAAGACCTTCAAAGCATCATAAAGAGCAAAAAAAGCTCAAAAAAATGATTACCAAAGAAAGAGCTTCTAGATTAGAGGGGGGTTTTGGTAAAGAAAAGGAACATTATCATCTAAAAAAGATAAAAGCGAAAACCAAACCAACAGAAATACTTTGGATATTCTTTGGTATTCATACTGCAAATTGCCTTGAAATTGGCAGAAGAATGCAAAATCAAATTTTACAAAAAGTAGCCTAAATTTTTAAAATAAAAATTAAAAACACAGGATAACTATGCAATAAGGTTACTGCGAAACATAAAAAAGGTATATAAATTAAAAAAGTGATAGAAAATTATAATTTTCTATCACTTTTTTAAAATAATTTTCAAAAAATTAAACTACTTCTGAAAGTGCCTAATTAATCTAAAAGTTCAACTTTAATATCTTCTAAAACTATTTCAGAAATTTTTTCAAGTTGATCGTTTTCAAAAGCTTTATCTAAATTTGTGAGCTTAATTTCTTTTGATAACGGTTTGTAATTCTGATAATCAACAAAACGAATTCCGTTTTTGTTGCATTGTTCTTTTAGAACTCTAAAACGTTTTCCACCTCCATTTATATGATACGAATAGGCTAAATAATCAATTAAAAAATCTTGTTTTCCAATCCAATAAATAAAAATATCCTCAAAGTCCTCTCCTCCTCCATTTTCTACAAAAGAAATTTCAACTTTATAATATTCTTTGTCTTTTATACTTGTTGATGGCAGTAATTTTTTACGAACAGCTTTATCATTCAAACCAAAAGGCAACACAGAAAAATAATGTACAGAATTAATGGAATTGGTAATTTTCTGATTCATTTCTTCGTCAATTTCGGCTTCATTTCCTTCAATAAAACGTGTAAAACCATCATTGGTTAAAACATCTTTAATCATGTCTAACTCTCTTATTAACTCAAATTTGCCATTATTTCTAATGGCTGTATAATTCAAATCTCTAAAACTGAAGGTAATTTTTGAATTTTCAACTTTATCAGTTCCAGAGGCAACAATTGTTTTATCAATAATTTGTTGAGCTGTTAATTTTTTTTCTGTAGATGAACAAGAACATAAAAGAATAGAAAAAAAGAATAGAAAATATTTCATTAAAGGTTTTTTGGTTGATTGCAAATAGATTTCAAAATTACATTTCTTTCTTGAATGTAAAAATGTATCTTTGTTAAATTGATTATAAACTTAAATTTTATCAATTTTTTATGTTTTTCTATAGCATAAATCATCATAAAAAAACACTTTTACGTTGCAGAAAAAAATTAACATACAGAATAAAAAAGCGCGTTTCGAATATGAAATTCTCGACAAATTTGTTGCTGGAATTCAATTAACAGGAACCGAAATAAAATCGATACGATTAAGCCAAGCAAGAATTACAGAAAGCTTTTGTGAATTTAATGATCGTGGAGAATTGTTTATCGTAAATATGTACATTCAAGAATATATGTTTGGGCATCACTTTAACCATAAACCAAAAAGCGAACGTAGATTATTATTGAATAAAAGAGAATTACGTAGCTTAAAAAAAGATGTGGAAGCAAAAGGAAATACAATTGTGCCTTTAAAACTTTTTATTAATGATAGAGGTTTTGCCAAATTAGAAATAGCTTTAGCAAAAGGTAAACAAACGCATGATAAGCGTAATGTAATTAAAGACAGAGATAATAAGCGTGATTTAGCCAGAATTAAAAAGAAATTTAACGCTTAAATTTTATTGCTGATGCTTAAAGAAAAGCTTAAAGATTACAATATAATATTAGCTTCTAAATCTCCAAGAAGACAACAGTTTTTTAAAGATTTAAATCTCGATTTTACAATTCAACTGAAAGAAGTTGAAGAAATTTATCCAAAAGAATTAAAAGGCATAGAAATTACTGAGTTTTTAGCCGATTTAAAATCGAAAGCGTTTATAAATTTAACGGATAAAGACCTTTTAATAACTTCAGACACGATTGTTTGGTTAGAAAACAAAGCTTTAGGAAAACCAAAAAATGAAGCTGATGCATTTAAAATGTTACAAAATTTATCAGGGAAAAAGCACGAAGTAATTACATCTATCAGCATTAAAAACAACAATTTTCAAAAGATTATAAGTGATGTAACTTCAGTTTATTTTAAAAATATTTCTGATGAAGAAATCAATTATTACATCAAAAATTATAAACCTTTTGACAAAGCTGGAGCATATGGAATTCAAGAGTGGATTGGCTTTATTGGAATCGATAAAATTGAAGGAAGTTATTTTAATGTAGTGGGTTTGCCTGTTCATAAACTTTACGAAACTTTGATGGACTTATAAATAATAAGATTTTTTGAATAACTTTTTAATAAGTCTTTTTTCTTAAATCTATTTTCTTTGCTCTAAAGAAAAATAAAAGTTTATTTTTACGCAAAATTTTACAACATACTATTTATAATGAAAAAATACACATTCACAGAAAAGAAAGATACACGTTCAGGTTTTGGTGATGGCCTAACAGAATTAGGAAGAACAAATCCAAACGTTGTTGCTTTATGTGCAGATTTAATTGGTTCTTTAAAAATGGATCAATTTATAGAAGAAAATCCTGAAAGATTTTTCCAAGTTGGTATTGCAGAAGCAAATATGATTGGTATTGCAGCTGGTTTAACTATTGGTGGTAAAATTCCTTTTACAGGAACTTTTGCTAATTTTTCTACAGGAAGAGTGTATGATCAAATCCGCCAATCTGTTGCGTATTCTGGTAAAAATGTAAAAATATGCGCTTCTCATGCAGGTGTAACTTTAGGTGAAGATGGAGCAACACACCAAATTTTAGAAGATATTGGTTTGATGAAAATGTTGCCTGGAATGACGGTTATAAATCCTTGTGATTACAACCAAACCAAAGCAGCAACAATTGCAATTGCAGATTTTGATGGCCCAGTTTATTTGCGTTTTGGAAGACCAAAAGTGCCAGTTTTTATGCCAACTGATGCCAAATTTGAAATAGGAAAAGGAATTCAATTAACGGAAGGAACAGATGTAACCATTGTTGCAACTGGTCATTTAGTTTGGGAGTCTTTACAAGCAGCAGAGAAATTAGAAGCTGAAGGAATATCTGTTGAAGTAATTAACATTCATACAATAAAGCCTTTAGATGAAGAAATTATCTTAAAATCTGTTGCAAAAACGGGTTGTATAGTTACAGCAGAAGAACATAACATTATTGGTGGTTTAGGAGAAAGTGTTGCAAGAACATTGTCTTTAAATGCACCAACAGTGCAAGAATTTGTAGGTACGAATGATACTTTTGGTGAGTCTGGAACTCCAGAACAATTAATGAAAAAGTATGGTTTGGATGCAGAAGCTGTTGTAAAAGCTGTTAAAAAAGTAATTTCTAGAAAATAAGTACGTTTTACTACATATAACTTAAATCAAATAATTATGAAAAAAATAGTTTTATTTTTTGTACTCGCTTTTGGAATGATTCATTTTGCAAATGCACAAGTAGATTTTGGAATTAAAGGAGGAATCAATTATAATAATAATGGTGAAGAATCTTTTAAAAATGCAACCAATGATATTGCTGATGGTGCAAGTGCAAAAACTGGTTTTCATACAGGTTTGTGGTTTAGAGGTAAAATACCAATTTTAGGTTTGTATATAAGACCAGAGTTGTTGTATACACAGGTTAAAACCGAGTTTGAGCAACAAAGTGGTAGTGAAGATTATTCATTCAAAAAAATTGATGTTCCTGTTTTAATTGGTAAAAAGTTTCTAGGTTTTGCGAATGCATTCGTTGGTCCTTCTTTTCAGTATATTTTAGATGATGACATTAGCTTCAATAATTTAACTACAGATGAGTTTGATAAATTTTCTGTTGGTGTACAATTTGGTGCTGGTGTAGAGTTTGGTAAATTAGGAATCGATGTAAGATGGGAAAGAGGTTTATCTGAAAATGAAGCGAAATTTGCAAATACACAAAGAGTTGACAATAGAACAAATCAAATTATATTTGGAGTGTCTTTAGAATTATAATTCGAAATATAAAGCACAAAAAAGGAGGCTGTCTGAAAAGGCAGTCTTTTTTTTTGCAAATTTTTAAAGAATTTCGTATTTTTAAGAATGAGCAGAAAAGTTGTTTTTAAGACTTACACTCAAGATCAGTTGAGTCTTTTACCTCCCAGTTATGATGATTTAGTTCCAAAGAATCATCCAGTTCGTATTGTTAATACGATTATAGACCATGTAGATATTAGTAAATTAGAAGAGAGTTATAAAGGTGGAGGCACCTCAAGCTATCACCCAAGAATGTTGCTAAAAATATTAATTTATGCTTATTTACGTAATTTATATTCTTCAAGAAAAATAGAACAAGCTTTATCAGAGAACATCCATTTTATGTGGTTAAGTGGACAAAACAAACCTGATCATAACACAATTAATGATTTTAGAGGTAAAAGACTTCAAGAACATTTCAAGCCCATATTCCATCAAGTAGTTTTACTGCTTGTTGAGCAAGGAGTTATCAGTTTAAAAGATATTTTTGTAGATGGTACTAAAATAGAAGCCAATGCAAATCGCTATACTTTTGTTTGGGGTAAATCTATTAAAACCAGTAAAACTCGCATTGAAAAACAGTTGAAAGAGCTTTGGTCTTATGTAGAGAAGGTTTACAAAGAGGAACAACATATACCCAATACACCAGATTTTGAGCAGATAAATGCGGAGCAAGTTGAAGCTACAATTGATAAAATAAATGAAGTTTTACAAGGCAAAGTAATTGATAAAAAAGTAAAGCAGAAGCTGAATTATGCCAAGAAAAACTGGCCAGCTAATTTAGCGAAATATGAAAAACAAGAAGCTATTTTACAGGGTAGAAATAGTTATAGTAAAACTGATAATGACGCTACTTTTATGCGAATGAAAGATGATCATATGCAAAATGGACAACTCAAACCTGCCTATAATATACAAGCCTCTACCAACAATCAATACCTTACCAATTACACTTTAGCACAAACCACAGCAGACACCACTACTTTAAAAGAACACCTTAACAATCATATCGAAAATTATGACCAAACTCCAGAGACGCTCACAGCAGATGCAGGCTATGGAAGTGAAGAAAATTATACAGATTTAGAAGATAAAGAAATTACCGCTTTTGTAAAATACAATTACTTCCATAAAGAGCAATTAGATAAAAAAAGAGGAAAAACAAATCCTTTCCATCCTAATGAATTACATTATAATAGAGAGAAAGATCTTTATTACTGTCCTATAGGACAAGAAATGAAACTTATAGATACTTATAAAAGAAATACTAAGAACGGATTTATCCAAGAAATACACAGATACCAAGCACAAAACTGTAAAGGTTGCCCTTTAAGAACACTATGTCATAAATCAAAAACAAATCGAGTTATAGAAAGGAATTATAATTTAATACGATTAAAATCAAAAGCTAAAATATTACTCAACTCTGAACAAGGCATTGCAAAGCGAAAACAACGCTGTTGGGATGTAGAAGCTGTTTTTGGAAATATCAAACAAAACATGAACTTTAAACGATTTATGCTAAGAGGAACCCGTAAAGTAAATGTTGAAATAGGGCTAATTGCAATGGCACATAACTTAAAAAAGTACAGTTTAACTATTTAGAAAAACTATACTTTTTTTAAATCTGAGTATTTTTTAAATCATTCTTAAAAAATCGAAAGAAAAAATTAACAAAATAAAAAATCGCCTAAAAAATGCTTTTTAGACGACCTCCTTTTTTTTGACAAATTTTTGAGTTTTATTTTCCTTTAAAAATAGCACTAAAACTTTGTAAGTTGCTTGGATCCATTTCCATGTCACTAATTACTTCCATAATTTTTGAAGGGTTCATATTTTCTCCCAACAACCTGGCTACTCCTACTCCAACTTCTTGACTATATCCAAAAGCAACAATTTCATCTATTGAATCTGTTTCTCCTGAGTAATAAATATTCATATTCATTCCTTTCATTTTCATAGATGATAAAGTTTTATACTCTTTATTATCTTTAAAAATATTTTTTAACGTTGCTTTTTCAGTTTCGTAAACAGTTTCATTTTCTTGAGTTTTTTGAAGAAACACAACATTTATTTTTTTGATGCTTTTAATAGTTTCTTTTACATCATCTGAAACATCTGCTTTAGGACTTAATACTGAACTTACAGGTACATCTATAGAAGAAAATCCTGCTTTCTCATTGGCTTCTACTAAATAACTCTGTAGCGATTTTTCGTTTTTACAAGCAGTTGCAAAAAGGACTAAAAAGACTAAAGAACATAAGGTGGTAAATTTTTTCATTGTGTATATATTTTTTAAAATAAAAAGCCGAATTAATTACAAACCCGACTTTTTAATCTTGGTTAATTTTATTGGTTTTCTTTTACAATTTTATCTGTAAAGTCAGACATTTTGTTGATGTCTATATTACCAGTTAAAGACATCACCATAGCTTCAGACAATCCTTTTGTTTCTTTATCAATCCCTTTTATAAACATTAAAACCTCACTTACGTAATCTTTATTTTTTGTTGCTTTTACATAAATTTTAATACGAGAATCATCTTGTTTTATTCGCATTAATTGGGTTAAATTCGAGTTTTTGATAGACGAGTTTACCATTTTCTCCATTTTAGAAGCAATCTCTAAATTACTTGTGGAAAACATTTTAAACTCTTTTAAATCGTTAATGATTTCAAAAGCTTGCATCACTTCATTACCATCGTTTTTAATATCTTTAGATTTAAATTTGTTTAACAATTCGAAAGCATCTTTGGTAACAATTACCATATCTACTCCATCCATATCTTCTAAACTATCAAAGATACTTTGCGCGTTTGCGAACATTGGTGCTACTATAAACGCTATTAATATTATTATTTTTTTCATAATTACTGTATTTACTTGGTTTTACTATTTTTACTTGGTTTATCTTTTTTATTATTTTAATGCTTCATTTACTTTGTCTTCCACAGTGTATAAAGTGGCTACAGCTTGTTCGCCTTTTTTAAGGTTTGTAGACAATAGTTTTAGTCCATTAGTAAGATCTGCATAAATTTTTTCTGCTTTTTTTCTTTGTTGATATTCATCAAATTGATGTTTACCTACAAATACACTAAGCAAAAGTGCTACAGATGCTGCAACAGAAAGCCATTTTAAGTTTCTCTTCTTAGATTTTTTAGGTTCTAGCTTAATGGGTTTTGTATACGTATCTTCTTTGGCAGTATTAAAATACGCAAACATTAATTTGTACTCTTGCAAATGTGGTGCAACATCCTCTTTTGTAAAATAGTTTTTAAGGATTGCTTCTTCTTGCAAAGTAGTTGTTGCATTTTCGTATTTTTCTACTAATTTTTCTATGTTAGCTAACTCCATAGTTGTGTTTTTTAATTAATTCTTCTCTTATTGTTTTTCTTGCTCTAGACAAAGCAACTCTTACTGCTGTTGGTTTCATATCTACCATTTTACAAATCTCATCAAAATCATATTCTTCAATATCTCTTAATTGAATGATTATTTTTTGTTGTTCTGGTAATTTTTCTATCAATAAATGTACTTGGTTTACACTGTCTTGATATTCCAACTTTTTATCTAAAGACGTATCTTTTTCTTTATAATTACTGTGTACTAATGTTAAATTACTGGCTTGCTTACTTTTTAAGCGATCATAACAATAATTTTTTGTCATAGTCATTGCAAAAGCTTCTACATTATTATAGTTGCCAATTTTTTCTTTGTTTTTCCATAACTTAAAAATAAGTTCTTGAGTGGCATCTTCTGCTTCTTCTCTAGATACTAGCAATCTTTTTGCTAATCTAAAAACCTTATCTTTAAAAGGTAAAACAACTTTTAAAAAGTCTGACTGGTTCATTGGTTAATGTTGTTTTTCTGATATTTTTTCATCTCATATATCAGGTTTACATAATTAAGACGATTCATAATTTATTTTGTTACTTCTTATTTCAAATAAATACTAAAAAAGTTTAAATTGCGTTAAATTTACTAGAATCTATATACATTTTTACATGAAGATTAATTTCAAAATTATTTTACTATTAATATGTATTTCAACAATAGTAGGTTGTACAAAAGAATATGAAATTCCTCAAGATTTAGTTATTAGTGATTTTGTTTGGAAAGGTTTAAACGCCTATTATTTACATCAAGATTTAGTGCCAGATTTGGCAGACACACGTTTTAACTCTGATGAACAACTAAATAATTATTTAAGGTCATTTCCAGATTATACTACACTGTTTTCTAGTTTATTAATTTCTTCGGATGTAAAATCTACTTTAGTAGAAGATTACAATACCCTAACTGAACCATTACCAAGAACAGCATTTACTAATGGTTTAGAGTTTGGTATTATTGCAAATCCTGCAAATAGCGATACTGTATTAGGATATGTAACTCATATTCTACCAAACTCTAATGCATCCACAAAAAATATTGTTAGAGGTGAATATTTTTTTGCAGTTAATGGGGTTCAACTAACTAAAACAAATTTCCAAGACTTGCTATTAAATGGTTCAGATACTTTTACTTTACAAATGGCAAATTTTGATGGAACAATAATCATCCCAAACACAAAGACAGTTTCTTTAGAAAAACAAGCATATACATATCCTACTACATTTATAGAGAAAGTTATTCCTGTAAATAAAGAAAACATTGGTTATTTAATGTATCAAAATGATTTTTCAAATAACTACATTAATGATTTAAATAACACCTTTTTAAACTTTAAGAATCAAAATGTTACTAAATTAATTTTAGACCTTAGATACAATATTGGCACTGGTGGTTTTTCAAAAAATATTGCAAAAATTGCTTCTATGATTTCAGAGCAAAATGAAGATGAAATTTTAATAAAAGAACAATGGAACGCAAAAGCACAAAGTTGGTTTTTGGCAAATCAGCCAGATTCATTAATTACAAAATTTCCAAAAACAATAGGCTCAAACATCAACATAAATAGTTTAAATAGTACTGATGTTTACATCATTTTAAATGGTACTAATTTTGAAGGTTCTTCTGCAACTGAATTATTAATTAATAGTTTAAAACCACATACAAACGTTCACATAATTGGTAGACAAACTGCAGGAAACAACACAGGATCCATTACATTGTACAATTCTGAAGATTATGATTTTCCTTTGAAAAACGAAACTCATACAGTTGCTTTACAACCAATAGTGTTAAGTTTCTTAAATAAAAACGACCAAACCTATGAAAACGGGTTTTCACCAAACATAAACCTTTGTGAGAATGAAGATATTTTAGATTTAGGTGTTTTGGGCGAAGATTCAGATCCTATTTTAAATAGCGTTTTAAATTATATTTCAACAGGAAATGCAGTTTCTAATACAAACTGTAATCCTAATAATTTCGATTATTTATTTAATAGCATCAATACACAAAAAACAATAAACACAGGCATTTTTATACAGCAAAATTTGCCAAATACAAATTAGATGAAAAAATTTACATTATTTTTAATAGCAATTCTATTTATATTTTCTTGCGAAAGAAAAGAAACTTCATTTATTGATCCTACAACAGATGATGACATCAATTATTTTATTTGGTCAGGTTTAAACTTATACTATTTATGGCAAAAGGATGTGCCTGATTTATCTGATAATAGGTTTGCTAATTTTGACGAATTATACGCCTATTTTAGAGGTTTTGAATCTCAAGAAAGTATTTTTGAGAGTTTATTAAACAGACCAGAAGATCGTTTTTCTGTAATTGTTGATGATTATATTGCCTTAGAAAACTCTTTTCAAGGTATTAATTTAAGCAATGGAATGGAATTTGGGTTGGTACAATACAGAAACGGAAGTACAAATGTATTTGGTTACGTACGTTATGTAGTACCAAATTCTGACGCTGTTACTAAAGACGTTAAAAGAGGTATGATTTTTAATCAAGTTGATGGGAATCAACTTACTGTAAATAATTTTAGTAATTTACTGTTTGGCAGTTCTACGAATTATACCATTGGTTTAGCAGACTTTAATGACGGAAATCCAACTAGTAATGGAACGTCTATTTCTTTATCAAAATCTGAAATTCAAGAAAATCCAATTGCAATATCAAAAATAATTAATGATGGAGGTCAAAAAATAGGATATTTAATGTACAACCAATTTGCTAGAAATTACGATAGCGAATTAAACGCTGCTTTTGCAAATTTTAAAGCCGAAAATATCGATAATTTAATTATAGATTTAAGATATAATCCAGGAGGATCTGTTAGTTCTGCAACGTATCTAGGCAGCATGATTACTGGTCAGTTTGATGGTATGTTGTATTCTAAAGAAGTTTGGAATAGTAAAGTTACTAGTGCTTTAGCTGCAGATCGATTCATTAATAATTTTACAAATCAAATTAGAAATACAGATGCAAGTGGAAATGTTATTTCCCAAGAAAACATTAATACTTTAGGGCTAAATAACGTTTATTTTATTGTTACAAATAGTTCAGCATCAGCATCAGAATTGGTTATTAATTCTTTAAGTTCTTATATTGATGTTGCTTTAATAGGTACAACAACCAGAGGAAAACAAGTAGGTTCTATCACTTTGTATGATTCAGACAATTTTCAAAGAACAGGCGATAATTTAAATACAAATCATAGATATGCAATGCAACCTTTGGTTTTTGAAATTAGTAATAAAGACAATAAGAATTATCCTGGAGGATTAATACCTGCAAGTACCGATTTTCCTGGAGTAGATTTAGGTGAAAATTATGGAGATTTAGGTGTTTTAGGTGAACGTTCAGATCCATTATTGGATAGAGCATTAATTTATATTTCTACAGGAGCTAAAAGCTATTCTTCTAAAAATAGTTTTTATAATTTTGATGAAATTTACGACTCTAAATTGGCAACACCTGCAAGCGATTATATGTTTGTTGAGGCTCGAAAATAAAAAATCAGTAGCTAAAAAACTTTTAGTAGTTTACAAATAATAATATTTCTTTACAAAAAACTTTGTATAGCTAATTCGTAGCCTTTTAAACCAAAACCAAATAAAACACCTTTTGCATTTGGAGCTATATAGCTATGCTGCCTAAATTCTTCACGAGCGTGAATGTTAGAAATATGTACTTCTACAACAGGTGTTTCAATACCTTTTACAGCATCTCCAATACCTACTGAAGTGTGTGTATAAGCAGCTGCATTTAAAATAATACCATCAAAACTAAAACCAACTTCATGTAATTTATTAATAAGTTCACCTTCAATATTCGATTGAAAATAAGACAATTCTACATTTTTATACTTTAATTGTAAAGTTCTATAAAAATCTTCAAAAGTATCTGAGCCATAAATTTCTGGTTCACGTTTTCCTAAAAGATTTAAGTTTGGTCCGTTTATAATAATGATTTTCATAAAGTAAAGATATTAAAAATTGAGCAAAAAAAAAGGAAGCAAAAATGCTTCCTTTAAATTTAGTATTTATTAATTATTTTTTAAGTGAACTTGTTTTTACTGTCAACTTTACAATATTTATGATGGCAGCTTTTCCTTCTTCTAAATTTGCAACAACTTCATATTCTCTTCTAAAATCATATAGTTTTAATTTAGTAGTATTCGTTTTTAGTTTTCCAGAATTAACAGTTATAATTTTAAATGAATTTTCTTTTTTATCTAAATTCAACGTAATTCTTTTCTTCCTTCTGGTTACTATAAAATTTTCTAAAATGGGTTTATCGTTTTGTAAAATAGTTATAATATCTCCATCTTCAATTCCAAAATCCCAAATATCCACATCAATTTTATTTGAATACACAAATACAGAAACTTTTTCACCAGACTTTATTGTTGTTTCACTAAATTTCTTTAAAAAATTTTCTGGTTTTAATTCAGCAATAACAGTGCTATCTATTTTTTTTACTTTATCTATCTTCTTAACTTTCTTATAGATTTTTTTTACTTTTTTTTCTACAAATTTGGTTCCAACCAGCTTAATCTTTCCAGTTGCACACGTATCTTTATCTTCATAAATTCCTACAAATTCTCCTTCTAAAAGTTTCTTTTTTGAATCTCCTTTAAATGTTCCATCAAAACTAATAAAACAAAATTCTTCAGGTAAATATTTAGATTTTGTGTATAAAATATCACTTTCGTTAAATTTTATATTGTCAGTTTTTTCATCATAATAACCTCTTATATATGATTTTGTTTCGTTTTCTCCATCTAAATCTGTTAAAGAGTATCCTTGAATAAAGTTATTGGCTTCAACATTAAATTGAATTTTATAAGAAATTAATTGATTTTCATCTAAAACTATAGCACCAAGTAGTTCATAATCAAACTGCTTCTTTTCTTGAGAATTTATATTTAAAAAAGTAAAAAGACAAATTATTAAATATTTGTTTATTTTCATGACCATTTTTTAATTACATTAGTAGCAAATTAACTAAAATAAATACTATTATTATGAAAAAATCATTAACTATTTACACATTTTTATTTGCTTTTCTAGCATTTTCATTTACAGCTGAAGCATCTTTTCCTGTAAAAAAAACAGTTAAAACTGTTGAAATTACAAAAGGAGATACTGTAGAAAAAGAAGAAGTAACCAATTACACAGCTGTTTCTTATTCTGGAAAAAGCCAAACAACAGCACTTTTATTATCTATCTTTTTAGGTGGTTTAGGTATTGATCGTTTTTATTTAGGATACACTTTACTAGGTGTTCTTAAATTGATAACATTAGGTGGATTTGGAATTTGGTATATTATAGATCTTGTAATGATTATTACTGGAGATTTACAACCAAAAAATGGTAGTTATTCTAAAACTTTATAAAAAATAAACTCATTTATTTTATAAACCATCCAAAATTTGGATGGTTTTCTTATTTCAATTAATCAAATTAAATAAAAAAAAAGGAGGCAAATCTACCTCCTTCTTAATTCTCATTATTATTATTTAATTATAAGCCAAACGTAAATCCTAAACCTACATTATTAGCATTGATGCCATCATTACTAACACCTTCATAAAATAAAGATAAACTTGTTTCATTACCAACTGCATAACTTAACATTGGTTTGTAATAAAATCCACCATCATTTCCATCATTAATTCCAAATGCGTAACCAAGCTTAGAACCTGCTGATAAACTATCTGTTAATCGAAACATTAAAGAACCAGCTACTGGTAAAAACTGTGTAGATTCAGCCTCAAAAGTTGTACCTAATACCTCATAGTCTTTTCCAAAATAATTTAAAAAACCTACAGAAACTCCTAACATTAAATTGCTTTCAGTTGCAAAAGAGTAACCAACATCTCCACTTAATGCAAAAGAAGAAAACTCCTCTACATCTGAAACTGGTAAACCTGCATTTACACTAACCGAAAGCTGTGCATTTGCAGCTAATGAACTTAAAACTAAAGCGAATACTAAAATTACTTTTTTCATTATATTTATTTTTAAGATTATTGAACAAATTTAAAATAATGTGAATTTCTACTTTAACTCAATCACTTTTTTTAAGAACTATAATGATGTTTTGTTATCATTACACTTTTATAGTTTTATCTTTTTTTAAACCTATCATTATAAACAAAACAACAAAATCATCTCTATTAAACATAAAATATAAATCGTAATTTTACAATATGAAATGGAAAAACGCAATAAGAGATTATCAATTGTATTTAAAAATTGAACGTGGTTTATCTCAAAACACTATCGAAAGTTATTCTAGAGATTTAGATAAATTAATTTTATTTCTTCAAGAAAATGATATTAAAGAAACTCCTATTTCTATTGATAAAACTATAGTTCAGCAATTTATTTATGAACTTGCGAAAAAAGTAAATCCGAGAAGTCAAGCAAGAATAATATCAGGATTAAGAAGTTTTTTTGATTACTTAGTTTTTGAAGATTACAGAGAAACGAATCCTACAGATTTATTAGAAACACCAAAAATCGGTAGAAAATTACCTGATACTTTATCCGAAGAAGAAATAAACGAATTAATTTCAGCTGTTGATTTAAGCCACTCTCAAGGTGAAAGAAACAGAACTATTTTAGAAACTATGTACAGTTGTGGGTTAAGAGTTAGTGAATTAGTTACACTAAAAATTTCTGATTTATTTTTTGAAGAAGGTTTTATAAAAGTAACAGGGAAAGGAGATAAAGAACGTTTTGTTCCTATTCATTACAATGCACAAAAATACATATCAATGTATATCAATGAAATTAGAACTCACTTAAAACCTAGCAAAGGTTTTGAAGATACGCTCTTTTTAAACAGACGTGGAAAAGGTTTAACTAGGCAAATGATTTTTACAATCTTAAAAGAAGTATCAGTAAAAATAAACTTGAATAAAAAAATAAGTCCACATACATTAAGACATTCTTTTGCAACACATTTATTAAAAAACGGAGCAGATTTAAGAGCAATACAACAAATGTTAGGTCATGAAAGCATCACTACAACAGAAGTTTATGTTCATTTAGATACCAGTTATTTAAAAGAAGTTGTGGAAACTTATCACCCTAGAAGAAGCCCATTCTAAAGGCCCATCCTAGCCTTCCCAAAGGGAAGGGACTCTTACTCTTGTGGAAGAAATATGAATGAAGATTCTTTAACAAGGGGTTTAAACCCCTTGTAAAACAAAAAAATCTTGCTTTTAAAAGCAAGATTTTAAAAATTTAATATTTTATAAGAGTGAAGTGAAACTCCTCATGAGTGTTTCTTCCTGACGTCTATATTGAGCGAAGTCGAAATAGGAAGATTAAAATGGGCTTTTATTTAGCCACATTCACAGCTCTAGTTTCTCTAATTACAGTAACTTTTACTTGTCCTGGATACGTCATATCATTTTGTATTTTTTGCGAAATACTAAACGATAATTCAGCCGCTTTTGTGTCGTTTACTTTATCACTTTCAACCATAACACGTAATTCACGACCAGCTTGGATAGCATAGGCTTTTTGAACCCCAGTAAAACCGAAAGCAATTTCTTCTAAATCTTTTAAACGTTGAATGTAAGAATCCAAAACTTGACGTCTTGCACCAGGCCTTGCACCAGAAATTGCATCACAAACCTGTACTATTGGAGACAATAAACTCTTCATTTCTATTTCATCATGGTGAGCTCCAATTGCATTACAAACTTCTTCCTTTTCGCCATATTTTTCAGCCCATTGCATTCCTAAAAGTGCGTGAGGTAATTCACTTTCTTCATTTGGTACTTTACCAATATCATGCAACAAACCTGCTCTTTTGGCTAATTTTGCGTTTAAGCCTAATTCTGATGCCATTATTCCACAAAGATTCGCAACTTCTCGCGAGTGTTGTAATAAATTTTGTCCATAAGAAGATCTGTATTTCATACGACCTACAGTTTTAATCAATTCTGGATGTAAACCATGAATCCCTAAATCAATCACTGTTCTTTTACCAACTTCTATAATTTCTTGGTGAATTTGATTTTCGGTTTTCTTAACAATTTCTTCAATTCTTGCTGGGTGAATTCTACCATCTGTCACCAATTTGTGCATTGATAAACGGGCAATTTCTCTACGAACAGGATCAAAACAAGAAAGAATAATTGCTTCAGGAGTATCATCAACAATAATTTCTACACCAGTTGCAGCTTCTAAGGCTCTAATATTACGTCCTTCTCTACCAATAATTCTTCCTTTAACATCATCTGACTCTAAATTAAAAACAGAAACACAGTTTTCTACAGCTTGCTCTACACCCACTCTTTGTATGGTTCCTAAAACAACTTTTCTTGCTTCTTGTTCTGCTGTTAATTTTGCTTCTTCAATAGATGTTTGTACAAAAGCCATTGCTTCTGATTTTGCTTCCTCTTTTAAAGAAGAAACCAATTCTTTTTTAGCTTCTTCAGCAGATAAGCCAGAAATTTGTTCTAACATATCTACATGACGTTTGTGCATTTTATCTAAATCATCTTCTTTCTTTTCTAAAAAGTCTAGTTTATAATCGTAATCTTTTTCTTTTTGTTCTAAAGATTGATTTAAACGCTTATTTTTATCATATTCTGATGCCACTTTAGATTCTCTATCTCTAATTCTTTTCTCTACATCAGAAATCTTTTTTTCTCTTGTTAAAATAACTTTTTCATGCTCAGATTTAAGTTCAATAAATTTTTCTTTTGCTTGTAAAATTTTATCTTTCTTAACAGATTCTGCATCTATTTTAGCTTCTTTTAAGATAGTGGCTGCCTCTTTTCTAACCCCATTAAGCATTTTTTTACCTTTAGCTTTTTCCATCGATTTAAAGATTACAAAACCTAAAGCTATTCCTATTAAAACTCCCATAATAATGGGTAGTATCATTCCTTCCATAATTTAAATTTATATGTATAAAAAAAGCCTACGTTAGATAGGTTTTTAAACTCCAATATGACATTTATAGGACTAACTAACTGTTCAAGGATCCAATGAAAACTGTATCAGACTGAAATAAATTTCAGTATAAATGTTCAGCATTATTGGCATGCTATAGTAGTTAAGACTCATCCTTCATAATAGAATAGTGTTGAGTTTAATAAACAATTACTAACGTAGGCAGTGTGTTGTTAATGTATTTTAATGAACTTATTCTAAATGACTACTTACCAGTTTAGTAAGGGCATTTAATTTTTGCATTTCTTCTTCTTTAATATCAGTTTTATTTAAAGATAATAACTCTAATTTCGAAGCAAATTGCAATGCAGACATAGCTAAAACATCTTGTTTATCGCTTACTGCATAATTTTGTTCGTACATAGAAATTAACTTATTGATTGCAGTTGCTGCTTTACGCATTGCTTCTTCTTCTTTAGTGTTATTAACACTTAAAGGGTAGGTTCTACCTGCAATTATAATTTTAATCTTTAATTTTCCACTCACAATTTAAAGAACTTTATTCTTGTAACTGAACAATACACTTATCAATTTCTTTGATTAATGAATTTATTTTCAGCTTTGTATCTTTTGTATTTGAACTACTGCCTTCAATAGTTTTCGCTATTTTAAGCAAATCAAACTCCTTTTTTTGAGTTTTTAACACTTGCTCTTTTTCTAAAAGTTGCTGTTGTAATACTTGGTTGTTGTGAAGCAAAATTGTGTTTTCTTTTTTTAAAAACTCATAATTAGAAAGCAAGTTTTGCAACGTTTTTTCTAATAAATGAATTGCTTCTAGTGTATTACTCATTTTACTTTTTAGCATAAACTATCTCTACAAAGTTAGCATTCTGTTTTAAATTTTACAACATTTTATTGCTTTTTTAATAATTCATTGATCGTGAACACATTACAATAAAAATGATTTTTACTATTTTTACCCAAAATTTGCATCCTTTGAAACATTTAATAATACTCGTATTTTTAGCAATTTCTTCTATTAATTTTTCACAAGAAAAATATCCTCAAGATTATTTTAGAGATCCTTTAGATGTGCCTATATTTTTGTCTGGTTCCTTTGGTGAATTGCGAAGCAACCATTTTCATGCTGGTTTAGATATCAAAACCCAAGGCAAAGAAGGTTTAAAAGTTTATGCAGCTGCAGAAGGCTATGTATCAAGAATAAAAGTGCAGCAATTTGGATATGGAAAAGCAATTTATATTACGCATCCAAATGGTTTTACAACTGTTTATGGACATTTAAGCAAGTTTAATGATGAAATTGATGCACATGTTAGAAGTGTTCAATATGAAAAAGAGAATTATGATACTGGCAATCTTTTTTTTAAGAAAGATGAATTCCCAGTAAAAAAAGGAGATGTTATTGCCTTTTCTGGTGATACAGGTGGTTCAGGTGGCCCTCATTTACATTTTGAAATTAGAAATACTATTACCGAAAATATAATAAATCCTTTGCTATTTGGCATCAAAGTAAAAGATACAAGAACACCCACATTTCAAGGTTTAAAAGTATATGCTCTGAATACAGATGCTCGAATAAATCAACAAAATAAAAGCTTTCAAATACCGATAAAAAAAATTAGCGAAGGCAATTATACAGCAGATAGAATATCTGCAAGTGGCCTTATTGGTTTTAGTGTAAGTGCTTTTGATCAATTTAATGGTGTGCCTAATAAAAACGGAATTTATAGTTTAGAAATGCTAGTAAATGGCAAACGTGTATATTATCATGATGTAGAAATATTTTCGTTTGCACAAAGTAAATTTTTGAATTTACATATTGATTATGAGCATTATAAAAATTACAAAAAACGATATCAAAAAACACACAAAGTAACTTCAAACAAATTATCTATCTATAAAGATTTGATAAATAATGGTAAAATTGACATTCAAAATAACATGAATTACGCAATAGAAATTATTGCAAAAGATTTTGAAGGCAACACTAGTTCTCTAAAATTTTCTGTAGTTGGAAAAGAAAGTAATGCGCTCTTTTCTGAAATTAAAGACACTACAAACTATAAAATAATAGCTAAGAAGTTTCATAAATTTAGTCAAGAAAATGTAACCATTGCATTTCCTAAAAACACGTTTTATGAAGATGTATATTTAGATTTTACAGTTGATGAAAAAATAGCTAAAATCCATACACCAACGATTCCCCTTGATAAAAATTTTACACTTACTTTTAACGTTTCAGAATATTCTGAAGAGGAAAAAGAACAACTTTATATTGCAAATTTAGAGAATCCAAGATATCCTAGATATCAATATACTAGAAAAAAAGACAGCACTTTTTACACTACATCTAAAACTTTAGGTGATTACACTTTATTAACTGATAATGAAAAACCTAAAATAAATATTTTGTATTTTAAATATGAGCAATGGATATCAAACCTAGAAACCATACAAGTAAAAATAAGTGATATTGGTTCTGGCATTAAAGATTGGAAAGCCACTATAAATGATGAATGGATTTTAATGCAATACAATCATAAAAAAGGAATATTAACTTATAATTTTAGTGATAAAAAATTGGTTGGTAGCAAACATATCTTTAATCTTGTAGTATCAGATAATGTTGGGAATACGAATACGATTTCTACAACGTTCTTTAAGAAACAAATAAACTAATTTTTGTGAAAAAAATACTTTTCTTACTTCTACTCCTTCCTAATTTTTTAGCGGCTCAAAAAACAACCATCTTAAAAGGTACTGTAAAAAACAGCCAAAAAGAAGGTATAGAAGAAGTTTCTATAAAATTTGGAAACACAGGAACTGCCACAGATATCGATGGTAACTACTCTATAAGAATTCCTTTAAATCAAGAAATAACAATTGTTTTTAGCCATGTTTCTTACAAAACACTTACCAAAAAAATAACGGCAACCAATAGAACAGTAATTCGCTTCTCACCTACTTTACTTCTCAAAACAGAAAAATTAGATGAAATTATTGTAAAAGATAGTAGAAAAGAAGCATCAGGCCTTATAAGTATCGATATAAAAAAAGCACAAAATATTGTAGGGCCAAATGCTGGTGTAGAAAATGTTTTAATGACATTGCCAGGTGTAAATAATAATAACGGTTTAAGTACACAATACAATGTTAGAGGTGGTAATTTTGATGAAAACCTAGTTTATGTAAATGGAATTGAAGTTTACAGACCTTTTTTAATACGATCTGGTCAGCAAGAAGGTTTGAGTTTTATCAACACAAATATGGTACGAAATATCGATTTTTCTGCTGGAGGTTTTCAAGCAAAATATGGTGATAAATTATCATCAGTTTTAGATATTACGTATAGAAAACCAACAGAAACAGCAACTACTGTAGATGCAAGCTTATTAGGCGCAAGTGTAACTTTTGAAGGGAATTTTTTAAATGATAAATTAAGTACAATTACTGGGGTTCGTTATAGAGACAATAGTTTGTTTGTAAATAGTAAACAAATAGAAACCAATTTTAGACCAAGATTTACAGATGTGCAAACCTATTTGTCTTATCAATTTTCAGAAAAATTTGAATTAAATTTTCTAGGAAATTTTTCCTTAAACAATTATAATTATCAACCTATCTCTAGAAGAACACGTTTTGGAACGGTTGCAAATCCTTTAGAATTAATTGTTTTTTATACTGGTGAAGAGCAAAACAATTACTTAACACTTTTTGGAGCTTTGTCTGCGGATTATGAAGTGAATGAAAATTTCACTTTAACGACAACAGCGTCAAGATACAACACACAAGAAGAAGAACATTTTGACATTGCTGCACAATATAATTTAGGAGAAGTTGATGCCAATATTGGTTCAGAAAATTTTGGAGAAGTTGAGTTTTCTCAAGGAATTGGATCGCAATTAAATCATGCACGTAATGATTTAGATGCTTTAATTACCAATGTGCAAATTAGAGGAACCATTAAACAAGAAGATATTCAGTGGAATTTTGGCGTAAAATATCAAAAGGAAGATATAAAAGACAGAATTAGAGAATGGGAAGTAATTGATTCTTTAGGTTTTGCTATTAGACCTCCTTTTAGTCCATCAAACAATCAACCTTATGAACCTTTTGAAGGCGCAATAACACCTTTTCAATCGATAAGAAAAGATAATAATGTTGCTATCAATAGAGTTTCTGGTTTTGTGCAATTTAACAAACGTTCAGTTTGGAACGATCACGATATTTGGTACAATGTGGGTGTGAGAGCTCATAATTGGTCTGTAACAGGAAATGGAATTACTTCAAAAAATCAATTGATATTTAGTCCAAGAGGGCAATTTGCCATCAAACCAAATTGGGAAAAAGACATGTTATTTCGCATTTCTGGTGGTTTTTACTCACAACCACCTTCTTACAGAGAATTAAGAGATTTTGATGGAAATGTAAATGTAGATGTAAAAGCTCAAAAATCGATTCATTTTGTATCTGGAATGGATTATAGCTTCACAATGTGGGAAAGACCTTTTAAATTAACTACTGAGGTGTATTACAAAGATTTATCGGATGTAAATTCTTATACAATTGATAATGTTAGAATTCGTTACAGAGCAGACAATGTTACAGAAGCTTTTGCTTATGGTTTAGATTTACGCTTAAATGGCGAGTTTGTTCCTGGAAGTGAAAGTTGGGTAAGTATTGGGTATTTAAAAACCGAAGAAAACATCAATAATAGAGGTTATATTGCAAGACCTTCTGATCAGCGAATAAAGTTCGGAATTCTATTTCAAGATTATGTGCCAAATTTACCAGATTTAAAAGCTTATTTAAATTTAGTGTATAATTCTGGAGTACCTGGAGGTGCACCTGCATATTCAGATCCTTATAATTTTCAAAATCGTTTAAGAGATTATAGACGAGCAGATTTAGGTGTTTCTTATATCTTTGTGGATGCTAACAAACAATTTTCTTCTGGTTGGTTATCTCAGTTTAAAGAACTTTCAGCAGGTTTAGAATTATTTAATATGTTTGATATTCAGAACGCAATTACCAACACTTGGGTTAGAGATGTGTATTCTAAAACACAGTTTGGAATCCCAAATTTTATGACAGGTAGAGTTTTAAATTTTAAGGTAGCTATGAAGTTTTAGTTTATAAAACTTTATGATCCTCAAACATAACTCCGAACTCTTTTTTGTAAATACGAACTACAACCAAAAACAAACTGATTAAAAGAGGTCCAAAAATCAACCCAATAAAACCAAATAAAGGCACACCAACAATAACTCCTATTAAAGTTATTAAAGGGTGAACATTATCTAACTTTTTCAATACATACAGTCTAATTATATTATCTGTAGAACCTACAACAGCAATTCCGTAGATCAAAATTCCCCAAGCAGAAAAAGCATCTCCATTAGACAATGTTAAAATAAAGACTGGTAAAATACCAATAAAAGTACCTATAAATGGAATCATGGAACCTACTGTAACAATAATAAACCAGAAAAATGGATCTTCTACATTGAAAATCAAAAAACCTATCAATGCAATAACACCTTGTGCAATTGCTACTAAAGGAATACCAATTGCATTAGAACGAACTATGGCTTGTGATTCTTGACCAATTATTTTTAAATTTTTTTCGCTAATAGGAATGTATTCATACAATGACTCTTTTAATTGTTTCCTGTTGGTTAGCATATAATAAAGCATAAAATACATCAATCCAATACCAATAAATATATTAAAAGTACTTCCTGCAAAATTTTCTAAATTATTTGCGATCCAAGTAGAAATTTCTTCAACATTGATTCTAGAACTTAAGTCGTATCCAAATTTGTTCTCAAAATCGCTCATGTGCCCTTTTAAAGCTTTCGCAACTTCTTTAGAGTTATCTACAGCCTCTCCTATTTTATTACCCAACATTATTATAATTCCTGTAACAGGTAATAAAATGCAGACAAAAGAAATCAGCATTAAAAATAAAGCAGCTAAATCTGGATTCCATTTTTTCTTAACCAAAAAAACCATGGGCTTTCTTAATAAAACATAAATAGTAATGGCTCCTAAAACTCCTGATAAATAAGGTAATAATTCAGTAAAAATTAAAATAGCAAAAATTACAATTAAAAGTAAAACAAATACTTGTCTTATTGTTTTTGGCGGAATTACATTTTTCATTATTTCAATTATTTTGATGCAATATATTATGAAATCATTTTAAAAAATAATACTATCAAATTTATTATTAATACAATCCCTAAAGCTAAAAAAAAACTTACTAAACTATTCTCTGTTTACTAAATCTATAGAAAAAGCAGGGGTACACACAGCAATATATTCGCATTCCTCATCAAAAGGATTTGAATATTGAACACGTGTATTTTTTTCTATTTTAATAGATTGACCAGCCTCTAATACAACTATTTCCTCTTCAATTATAAATTGCTTTTTACCTTTAATAATATAAGTATACTCATCAAATTGAGGTGTTTGAAAAGGCTCTTTCCATTTTGGAGGGGCAACCATATGTGCAATACTAATTCCTGATTGCTGGTTTGTAGCATTTCCAAAATGTTCTTCAATTAATTTGCCATCAGTGGTTGGTACTACAAATGGTGCTTTTTGAATTGTATATTTTTTCATAATTTTAAGTACAAATTGTTAAGTAAACATTGGTAACATCTACTTCTACTTTTGAAAAACTATCATAACTTCTTTCAACAAAATAAAAAGTATCTGCTGTGTTTACATCTAAATTTAATAAAAGTTCTTTTGATAGATTTGCTAATTTTTTATTCGATTTATTTTTTGAAGCAATTGCTAATCTTAAGGTATTTAAGTGCGATTTATCGTTTAAAAGGCAACCAATAATCCCAATATTTTCTGGCTCTACAGCAACACATTCCAGAAGTATTTCTCTTTCTTTTTCTGTTATTTTAAGATCATTATCCAAATAATATTGAAAGATAATCCTTCTTTCAAACTCAGAATTTGGATGCAAAACTGTTTCTTTATGAACTAATATTGATTTGTCCAAAAACCTTTTTAATTAAACCAAATCACAAAAGATTTTATTTTAGCCAAATCTGGTATTTGCTCTAAAGATACTTTTTGAGTTCTAAAATCTCTTAACCCTAATTCATCCTTATCAATTGTCATAGTTGCATTTAATTCATCTAAAAACAATGTTACAGATTGTAAAGTAGATTCTGGCCTTAAACTATTAACAGCATTTATTTCTGAAAAATTAGATTTTAAATTGATGCCAGCATTTGTTTTATAGCGATCGTCATGGATTTCAATACTTTTAATAGTTGATGTAGAATCTAACTGTTCTTTTGGTACAATGGTTAGCAAGTGCTTCCCTCCTTTTTCGTAAATCAAATATTTATCATCATCTTGAAAATAATTATCACCTAGAGCACCTTCGCTTAATTGGGTTACAATGGAATCATTTTCAAAAATTCCACCTATTTCTTTTACTGTAGTTTTTGTGGTAATTAAACCTACTCTTCCTTTTTCAATTTTAAATTGATCATTATTTGAACAACTTATTATTAAAAGTGATGCTATAATTAGCGATAGGAAACTTCTTTTTATCATGCTTATTTAATTTTTATAAAATATAAAACGTTCGTTTTTAAATTTTGTTATTTCATTACTTTTCTTAAAATACCAAAAGCAGCTCTTATAAAAGTTGCACTTGTTAATACTTTAACAATCGGATTCATTCTTGTGCTTGCTCTTCTTGTACTTCTTGAACTTGTTCTTCTTTCTTTTTCTCTTTCTCTTGCTATTTTTTCTCGTTCTTTTTCATCTTCTGCATCTTTAATAGCTTTTTGCTCTGCTAAATTAACCTTTTCAATTTTACTATTTAGCATTTCGTAAGCACTTTCTCTATCAATATTTTGATTGTATTTTGCTGCTAACCTTGAGTTGTTAATTACCGTGTTTAATTCTTGCTCTGTTAAAATATCCATTCTACTCATTGGCGCTCTTAACATAGTTCTTGCTAAAGGTGTTGGAATTCCTTTTTCGTTTAAAACCGATACAAATGCCTCTCCAATTCCTAATTGCGTTAACACTTCTTTGGTATCATAATATGCTGATATTGGATAATTTTCTGCTGCCAATTTAATAGCTTTTCTATCTTTTGCAGTAAAAGCTCTTAAAGCATGTTGCACTTTTAAACCTAATTGTGCTAAAATATCTTCTGGCACATCTTTAGGATTTTGAGTAACAAAATACAACCCAATTCCTTTGGAACGAATCAATTTTACAATACTTTCTATTTGACTTAACAAAGCTTTTGAGGCTTCTTCAAAAACCAAATGTGCTTCATCTATAAAGATGATTAATTCTGGTCTTCCAGAATCTCCTTGTTCAGGAAACGTTTCATAAACCTCTGCCAATAATTGTAACATAAATGTTGAAAACAATTTTGGCTTGTCTTGAATATCAGTTAAGCGTAAAACAGAAATTATTCCTCTTCCATTTTCATCGATTCTTGTTAAATCTTCTACCTCAAAAGATTTTTCTCCAAAAAATAAATCTCCTCCTTGTTGTTCTATTTCTACAATTTTACGCAAAATTGCACCTGTTGATGAAGATGAAATTCGACCATATTCTGCCTGAATTTCTTCCTTCCCTTCATTCGTTACAAATTGTAAAACTTTTTTAAAATCTTTAATATCTAAAAGCGGATATTGGTTATCATCACAATATTTAAAAATGATAGCTAAAATACCTGATTGTGTCTCTGTTAAATCTAAAATTCTTGACAATAAAACTGGACCAAATTCAGAGACTGTGGCACGCATTTTAACCCCTTTTTGTTCAGAGATTGATAAAACTTCTATTGGAAAACTTTTAGCTTCGAAAGGAAAACCAATTTTTGCATGGCGTTCATCTATTTTTGCATGTCCAGGACTTGCTTTTGCCAAACCAGACAAATCTCCTTTAATATCCATTAACAAGACAGGAATTCCTTTTTCTGATAAATTTTCGGCTAAAACTTGTAGTGTTTTTGTTTTTCCAGTTCCTGTTGCTCCAGCAATTAAACCATGTCTGTTTAAAGTTTTAAGAGGTACTTTAACAATAGCATCTGTAATGGTTTCCTCACCCAACATGGCTGCACCTAATTCTATAAAATCGCCTTTGGTTTTGTAACCGTCGTTTATATATTCAAAAAACTCCTCTTTTTGACTCATTAATTTAAATTTTGATAAAAATAATCAAAGTTTAAGAAGTGAGAAATTATTTTAGACTTTTGTTTTTATTCAAAAAAGTATTAAAACCATAATTTCTAATCAATTCAAATAATAGTTTTCTTTCTTTGTAAAATATTCTAAATTTATACACTTATTCTAAAAGCGATGAAAACATCAAAATATATTTATTTTTTCGTGCTATTTACTCTTTTTGCGTGCGCTGGTACTGAAATTGAGGAGGAAACAGCAACAGATTTAGATAAAGATATTATTTATTTAGATGACAATGGCGTTACTATTAAGGCAAGTAGCAGATCTAAAATAGGAGATATTAAAGAAATAAATGGCATTACTTATACTGTTGTAGATTTAGATTCTTTAAAAAAATTAATTCAGATAAATGCAGATCTTTCTAAAGTTGTAGTTTCTAAAATTACAAACATGAGTTTACTTTTTCAATACAAAGCAGATTTTAATCAAAATCTTAGTAATTGGGATGTTAGCAATGTTACTAGTATGGATAACATGTTTAGAGCTACAAGTTTTAATTCTGATATTAGTTTTTGGGACGTTAGCAAAGTAACAAATATGAATGCGATGTTTAGAGACACTCCTTTTAACCAAGATATTAGTACCTGGAATGTTAGCAATGTTACTTTTATGGGAGAACTTTTTAGAAACACACCTTTTAATAACGATATAAGTAGCTGGAATGTAAGTAATGTACAAAATATGGGTGGCATGTTTAGAGGCACTCCTTTTAACCAAGATATTTCTAATTGGGACGTAAGTAACGTTACCAAAATGCCAGAAATGTTTAGAGACTCAGATTTTAATCAAAGTATTAATAGTTGGGAAGTAGATAATGTAGACAATATGGGTGGTTTGTTTCGAGACTCAGATTTTAATCAACCTCTTAACTCATGGAACATGAGCAATGTTTTAACGATGGCTGCCATGTTTAAAAACTCTTCATTTAACCAAAATGTGGAAAATTGGAATGTGAGTAAAGTTAAGGACATGACAGATGTTTTTCAAGATTGCGTTTCTTTTAACCAAAATATTAGTAATTGGGACATATCACAAGTTACATTTATTGATGGTATGATTGATAGAACTGCTATTTCTCCTGAAAATTATGACGCTATTTTATTACAATGGTCTTCTTTAAACTTAAATAAAGATCTTAATTTTGGAGCTAGAGAAGTAACCTATTGTAATGAAGAATCTTCCAGACAAAAAATAACAACTAATTTTAATTGGATAATTTCTGATGGTGGTTTAGATTGTAATTAATTACTAAATTAATAAGCTAAAATGTCTTTTTTAAGGAAATACCAATAAAAAATGATTTTCTCAGTCAATCCAGTTTTTAAAATCTTTAACACGTTCTCTGCTCACAATAATTTCTTGTTCGTTGTAAGAATGTAAAATTAATTTTAAACGCGAATTAGAATACGCTATAATATCTTTTATGGCATTTATCTGCACAATAAAAGTTCTATTGACTCTAAAAAAATGTTCTGGATCTAATTGTTCTTGCCAATATTCAAGAGAATTATCTAACAAGTGATTTCGGTTTTCTTGTGTATGAATGAAGGTTGATTTATTTTCACTATAAAAACATTCCACTTCATCAATATTGATAATTTTAATATGCTGACCAACTTTAATCGTTAAACGTTTTTTGAATTTTCTATCAACAGGATTTATTAATAATTTTCTAATATCATCTAAATTTACTTGAACATTAGATTGTTTTGGGTAGTTGGCTTTGAACTTGTTTACAGCAACTTCTAACTCATCATCATCTAAAGGTTTTAGCAAATAATCGATGCTATTAAGTTTGAAGGCTTTTAGAGCATATTCATCATAAGCTGTAGTAAAAATAATGGCAGATTTTACCTCAATTTCTTCAAAAATCTCAAAAGACAAACCATCAGAAAGCTGAATATCTAAAAAAATTAAATCTGGATGTTCGTTATTTTGCAACCAATTTAAAGATTCTTCAACAGAATGCAACATTTGCTGCACATCAATTTCTAAAGCTGCTAACATTCTGTGTAGTCTTCTTGCTGCTGGTTTTTCGTCTTCTATAATTAGTACTTTCATTTTTAAACGGTGGTTAGTGGTTAGTGGTTAGTGGTTAGTGGTTAGTGGTTAGTGGTTAGTGGTTAGTGGTTAGTGGTTAGTGGTTAGTGGTTAGTGGTTAGTGGTTAGTGGTTAGTGAAGTTAAAAAACTTAAAACAAAATAGTTAACTAAGAGTTATTTTTTTTAAATTTAAAAAGTACTCTTTTATCTTTTATCTTTTCTCTTTTTTCTATTTTTTCTCACTCAACTATTTTTCAACCAATTTACTCATTCATAAATTCCTTAATCTTTTTTTCTTCCCAATTTTTGGTAAACCTATTTGTAAATCCAAAAGTATTTATGGCATCAGCAACCAAAAATATTCCCCAAATAAACCAAATAGGAATATGTGTAAAACCATCATCGTTAAAATGATTACTGATTACAAAATCTCCAAAAATTTTAAATGAAAATTTCCAAACAAAAGCCAAAAACAAATTTACTAGAATATAAGCTACAACATGTTTATAGAATTCTTTTAGGTCTTTAACTCTTTTCTTGGCTTTTAGTAAACTTTTATCCTTAGAATTTTTCATGATTTTTAAAATTTATTTTTCGTTGATCTTCTTTCTCTAACAGCTCTTTAATTTTCTTTTCTTCCCAGTCTTTCCCTAAACCTAAAGATTTAAAACCGAAAACGCCCATGAAATGAAAAAACAATCCTATTCCCCAAAAAAGGATTGTGGAGTATACTCCAAAATTAGTGATAGCATCATAAAAGCTATAACCACTTTGCATTAAACCGAAAATAATAATTCCGCTTAAAAAAATATTTACTAAAACATATACAATCAAATGAATATAAAAACCTTTTATAGCTTTTACCCTCTTTTTAGCCTTCATATAACTGTGTTCTTGTGCATAATTCGATTCCATATTTTTACTTTTGTTCGTTAATAAATTCTTTAATTTTTTTCTCTTCCCATTTTTTTCCGAAACCTAATAAATTAAACCCGAAAATTTTAAGCCAGTGCATAAAAAGTCCTGTTCCCCAACCAACAAGAGAAAACCAAAACCAATGAAAATGAGGTTCGTATGTTAGGTTGATAAAAATAAGTACAGAAATTACCACACAATAAATGGCTAAATGTGTATAAAATCCTTTTACTTGTTTTACTCTTTTTTGAGCTTTTAAATAGCGTTCGTCTTTTTTTAGTGTTGGTCTCATCTTATTTTCTAATATCTTGTTGATTCATATATTCCTTTATCTTTCTTTGTTCCCAATTATTATTAAAAAGCAATCCTAATCCAAAAACATTAATAGCTCTAAAAACAATTCCTATTCCCCAGAAAATCCAAATTATATAATTACCAATGTTATAAAAAGAATCCTTAAAAGTGTCTCCATCATTCATATCACCTACTATAAAAATGCTTGTTAAAAAGGTATTTACAATAATGTATATTGCCAAATGTTTATAAAATTTGCTAATTTTTTCAACCCTTTTTTTAACTAAAACATACTTTTGCTCTTTTGTGAATTGCGTTTCCATTATCGTAATCTTTTTTGTTTATTTTCTTCCTCCATCAACTCATTAATTTTTCTTTCCTCCCAATTTTTGCCAAGAAATACACTGTAGTTATTTACTTCTAAAAAGTGGAATGTTAAACCTAATCCCCAACCAAATAATGGAAACCAGAACCAATAAAAACCAGGAGAATAATTTAAATTGATAAAAATTAAAAAAGGAATTACTATACAGTAAGTAGCTAAATTCTGGTAAAATTCTTTTAATTTTTCTACCTTTTCTACTGCTTTTACATACTTGTTGTTTTCTAAATTGTCTGAATACATACTATCGTTCATTTTATATAAGAGAGGCAAGCTCACCTTAAAAGTTTTGTTATTATTTTCTATTTTCACTCCTTTTTGAGTGATAAGCCCATATCTATCAGCAATGTTCTGCAAACCTACTTTGGTACTTTTGCCAATCGCTTCTTTTGGGTTAATGTTGTTTTCAATGATTAAATAATTATCCTCCTGATAAATTTTAATTGTTAATGGTTTAGAAGGCGAAACCACATTGTGTTTTACTGCATTTTCTAGTAATAATTGTAAAGAAAGTGGTACAATTTTTAAATTACTGTCTTTTATTTCTTCAGGAATATGAAACTGAACAGCATCCTCAAAACGCATTCCTAATAACTGCATATAGGTTTTAGCAAATTTAAGCTCTTCTGAAACTGGCACTAAATCTTTATTTCTCTGCTCTAAAACATATCTGTAAACTTTAGATAGTTTTGTGGTAAATTTTTCTGCTTGCGCAGGATTTTCGCCAATTAAACTTGTTAATACATTTAAGCTGTTAAACAAAAAATGCGGATCTAACTGATTTTTTAAAGACTCGAACTTGGCTGTTTCTGTTTTTGCTACAATTTCTTGTTTTGTACTTTCTTGTTTTACAGAGTTTTTCCACTCAATCATAAAATCTCTTGCATGTAAAAAAGCAGATACCCCAAAAGAAAGGATGATGTAAAAAATGTGTTGCCAAAGAAA
This sequence comes from Polaribacter sp. Hel_I_88, assembly GCF_000687935.1. NCBI lineage: Bacteria > Pseudomonadati > Bacteroidota > Flavobacteriia > Flavobacteriales > Flavobacteriaceae > Polaribacter > Polaribacter sp. Hel_I_88. Next base: position 3,527,966 of record NZ_JHZZ01000001.1, read on the forward strand.
ACTACCTGAAAAAAAACGTTCTGAATTATTCCCTGAAATAATGATAAAATTCACATAATTTATTAGTAAAACAATAGGTACTGTATATATTATTGTGCTAATTATACCAGCCCAAACTCTAGCATTGGTTTGCTCTACCCAATCCCATTTTATACTTAAAAAGTCATTTATAATACCTTGAGCAAAACCCAATCCAAAAGAATACATAGCAGAAATTAAAATACAATAACTTATTGCTTTTATAGAAAAGTCTTGATTTATTAATGTAAAGAATAATGCAAATATTAAAGTTATTTTAAGGCTTACAATAAAACTTTCTTTGTAATTACTTTTTGATATTCTGCTATTAGAACTCATATTCTATATAATGTTTTACTAAAATTTAATATCTAAAGATACATTTTTATCAGCAACTACAAACTTTGCTTTTTCAAAATTTGGTGGCCCTAAAGTCATGTCGTTGTTAGATGCTCCATAATCTTCTAAAGGCATTCCATTTGTTGCAAAGTCCATTTTATCATTGTTATTTTTATCATGGTAACATACAATTGCATATTCACCTGCTGGAACATCTTTAAAAATTACTGTACTTTTTCCATCTATAATTTCTGCGTTTTGAGCCTGTAAAGGTATTTTTTGAAATGTGGTTTTATTATACAAAGCAAAACCAACTTTACCAGAATCTGATGTTACATTTACAACAGTTGCTGTTATTGTTTTGTTTTGAGCTGTTATTGATGTTGAAATAAATAAAGCTGCTGCTACTAAAAGTGTTACTAAAAATTTCATAATATTAAGTTTTAATGATTAATTATGATACAAAGATGCAACTGAAGTCTAGTTTTTAAAAGTAAAGAATACCCAACTGTGTTTTTTTTAGGCTGAATTGTAAAAATTTAAATCTTTTGGTGAAATCAAATTCTATAAATTGAATAATTCTTAATAAACATAGGTCTAAAAAAAGGAATATTTTTGAAACTAGATGAATTACTTAAATAATCATAAAAATTTTAAAAAAAACTTCGATAATTACTAATTTTTAAAAAAAATAAATACATTTGTTTTTCAAAAAAGATATAAAGTTGTTTAAAACAAATTTCATAAATGCATTATCTGTTTCTACTTTAACAAGTAAAAATTTTATTTTGCGTCGCTTTTTTTCTCCTCGCCCTTTGGGTGTATAATCTCTTTGGAATTAGGTGCGTCCAATTCTTCATTTAAGTACATATCAACAAAACATTTTTCAACTTAAAATACAATACAATGAAAATTGTAATTGCAAATACAACACATATAAAATACGCAGAAATCATCTGTGAAACTATTGCTGAAGCTGCGCTTGTTAGAGGTACAGGAATTGCCAAAAGAAAACCTGAATATATTGCAACAAAAATGGAAAATAACAATGCTGTTATTGCTTTAGATGGCGATAAATTTGCAGGTTTTTGTTATATAGAAAAATGGGGACATGGAAAATTCGTTGCCAATTCAGGTTTAATTGTGCATCCTGATTATAGAAATATTGGATTGGCAAAAAGTATTAAAGAAGTAATTTTTAAACACTCCAGAACCAAATTCCCAGATGCAAAAGTATTTAGTATCACAACTGGTTTGGCTGTTATGAAACTAAATAGCGATTTAGGCTATAAACCAGTAACATTTTCTGAACTTACAGACGATCAAACCTTTTGGGATGGTTGCCAAACATGTAGAAACTATGACATTTTAACTAGAACTAATAGAAAAATGTGTTTATGCACAGGCATGTTATATGATCCTAACAATAATAATAAATCAGCTTCTAAAGAAGTAAAAGAAAGTGTTTTTAAAAGATTAAAAAATATGAAACAGAATTTGTTTCTAAAACATGAAAAGAAATGAAAAAATTAGTTATTGCTTACAGTGGTGGTTTAGACACATCTTACTGTGCTGTAAGTTTATCAAAAGAGTATGATGTACACGCAGTAAGTGTAAATACTGGTGGTTTTACATCCGAAGAAATAAAAAACATAGAAAGTAATGCTTATAAAATGGGCGTTTCTACCTATAAAAATATTGATGCAGTTGCTACTTTTTATACTAAAGTTGTAAAGTATTTAATTTTTGGGAATGTTTTAAAAAACAATTCTTATCCACTTTCTGTAAGTGCAGAAAGAATTATTCAAGCCATCGAAATTATTGAATACGCTAAAAGTATTGATGCCGAATATATTGCGCATGGAAGTACTGGAGCAGGAAATGATCAAGTTCGTTTTGATATGATTTTCCAAACATTGGCACCAAATATCAAAATAATTACGCCAATTAGAGATCAAAAGTTAACAAGACAAGAAGAAATAGATTATTTAAAAGCGGAAGGGATTGATATGCCTTGGGAAAAATCTAAATATTCTGTGAATAAAGGTTTGTGGGGCACAAGTGTTGGTGGTGTTGAAACCCTAACGTCAGAAGATGCTTTACCAGAAACTGCTTATCCATCTCAACTAGAAAAAGAATATCCTGTTAAAGTAAAGTTGACGTTCAAAAAAGGGGAATTGGTTAAATTTAATGGAAAGAAAAACAAACCAGAAGTAAACATCGAAAAGCTAAACGAAATTGCATCAAAATATGCCATTGGTAGAGATATTCATGTTGGTGATACTATTGTTGGTACAAAAGGTAGAGTTGGTTTTGAAGCTGCAGCTGCTTTAATTACTATAAAAGCGCATCATTTGTTAGAAAAACACACGTTAACAAAATGGCAATTGCAACATAAAGAATATTTGTCTAGTTTTTACGGAATGCATTTACATGAAGGCCAATATTTAGATCCTGTTATGAGAGATATTGAATCGTTTTTACAAAATTCTCAAAATATGGTATCTGGTGATGTTGTTGTAACACTAAAACCCTATCATTTTTCTTTGGATGGAATTGTGTCTAAACACGATTTAATGTCGAGCGCATTTAGTACGTATGGTGAAGAAAACAAAGCTTGGACAGCAGATGATGCCAAAGGTTTTATCAAGATTTTAGGAAATCAGAATAAAATATATCAACAGGTAAATAAAAAATAAGCTTAACTGTTGAATTGTTTAATTGTGTAACTGAACAATTAAACGATTAAACGATTACACAATAAAACAATGAATTTAGAAGTAGGAATTATTGGTGGAGCAGGTTATACAGCAGGAGAATTAATTCGTTTGCTATTACATCACCCTGAAACAACTATCAATTTTGTGTATAGTACTTCTAATGCTGGCAACAAATTGTATAAAGTGCATCAAGATTTAATTGGATCTACAGAAATTAGTTTTGCTGATACAATAAATACCAATGTTGATGTTCTCTTTTTATGTTTAGGTCATGGAAATTCTACAAAATTCTTAAAAGAAAATAGTTTTTCTTCGGATACAAAAATTATCGATTTAAGTAACGATTTTAGATTAAATGCTGATAAAGTTTTAGACGAAAAAGAATTTGTATATGGATTGCCAGAATTACAAAAGGATAAAATAAAATCAGCACAATATATTGCAAATCCTGGTTGTTTTGCAACAGCGTTACAATTAGCCATTTTGCCTTTGGCTGCAAATAGTTTACTGAAAAATGATGTTCACATCAATGCTGTAACTGGAGCAACTGGAGCAGGAACTTCTTTATCTGAAACCACTCATTTTACATACAGAGATAATAATTTTTCTCATTATAAAGCATTTACACATCAACATTTAGGTGAAATAAATCAAACTGTACACCAATTGCAAAATGATTTTAATTCAGAAATTAACTTTATGCCAAATAGGGGTAACTTCTCGAGAGGAATTTTTGCAACTACCTACACAAAATTTAAAGGTTCTTTAAGTGATGCAAAAAAAATGTATCAAGACTTTTACAAAGATGCTGCTTTTACGTTTGTTTCTGATGATGAAATTCACATGAAACAAGTTGTAAATACAAATAAATGCATCATTCATTTAGCAAAACACGATAACAAATTATTAATTACAAGTGTTATCGATAATTTATTAAAAGGAGCTTCAGGACAAGCAATTCAAAACATGAATTTAATGTACAATTTTAAAGAATCTTTAGGATTGAATTTAAAAGCAAATTATTTTTAACAAGGGGTTTAAACCCCTTGTTATTAGATAGGTAATAATTAAAACACCTAAAAGGTCAAAAAAAAGACTTGCAGGATATAACATAACAATAAGAATCACTTTCCTTTGGAAAGGTTAGGATAGAAATTATGAAAGTAGCAATTATAGGCGCAGGAAGTTTAGGACAATCCATTGCAAAAGGTTTAGTAAAAAACAAAGTTGTAAGTTCTTTATATTTAACAAAAAGAAATCCTAATACTATTGTTGGTTTCGAAAATTATAATGAGGTAATTTTAACATCAGATAATAAAGAAGCGATTAAAAACTCAGATATTTTAATATTTGCTGTGCAACCAAGACATTTAAAAATCATCTTAGAAGATTCCAAAGATTTATTGCAAAAAGAACAATTGATTATTTCTGTAATTACAGGTTTTTCAATTGATAAAATTGAAGCAATTGTTGGATCTGACAAATATATAATTCGATCAATGCCAAATACAGCAGCTTCTGTTGGGCAATCTATGACATGTCTTTCTCCAAATGAAAAAGGAAAAGAAAAAGTAGCAATTGCAAAAACTATTTTTAACAGTTTAGGAACTTCTATGCAAATTCCTGAAGAGCAATTACAAGCTGCAACTGTTATTTGTGCAAGTGGAATCGCTTTTTGGATGCGTTTGATAAGAGCCACAACCCAAGGTGCAATTCAGTTAGGTTTTGAGGCACATGAAGCACACGAATTGGCAATGCAAACCTGTTTTGGAGCAGCAAGTTTGTTAAAAGAATCTGGCAATCATCCAGAAGCAGAAATTGATAGAGTTACAACTCCTGGGGGTTGCACCATAGAAGGTTTAAACGAGATGGAACATCGAGGTTTAAGTTCGTCTTTAATAAAAGGAATCAATGCTTCTTTCGAGAAAATAAATCAAATTAAAAATTAATATTATGCCACTATTTAATGTTTATCCATTATACAATGTTACTCCAGTTTCAGCTAAAGGAGCTTATGTGTATGATGAAAACAACACAGAATATTTAGATTTATATGGAGGTCATGCAGTAATTTCTATTGGTCATGCACATCCTAAATATGTGGAGGCAATTACCAATCAAGTTTCAACTTTAGGTTTTTATTCTAATGCTGTTCAGAATCCTTTGCAGGTTGCATTAGCCAATAAATTAGAAACGCTTTCTGGTTGTAAAGATTATGAATTATTTTTATGTAATTCTGGTGCAGAAGCAAACGAAAATGCTTTAAAATTAGCGTCGTTTCAAACTGATAAATCAAGAGTTATTGCGTTTAAAAATGGTTTCCATGGACGAACTTCTGCTGCTGTTGCTGCAACTGATAATAAAACCATCATTGCACCAATAAATGCACAACAAAAAGTAACCATTCTAGATTTAAATGATTTAGAAGCTGTAAAAACCGAACTTGAAAAAGGAGATGTCTGTGCTGTTATTGTTGAATTTATTCAGGGTGTTGGAGGTTTAGACCAAGCAACTGCTAACTTTTTTGAACAAGTTGATCTTCTCTGTAAAGAAAACAACACGCTTTTTATTGCAGATGAAGTTCAGTCTGGTTATGGACGTTCAGGAAAATTTTTCGCTTTTCAGCATTATAATGTAACTCCAGATATTATTTCGATTGCAAAAGGAATGGGAAATGGTTTTCCTATTGGTGGAATTTTAATTCACCCAAACATAAAAGCAAAATACGGAATGTTAGGGACTACCTTTGGTGGAAATCATTTGGCTTGTGCTGCTGGTTTGGCTGTTTTAAATGTTATTGAAGAAGAATTTTTGATGGATAACGTACAAGTTATTTCTGAATATTTTATCAAAATTGCAGAAACTATTCCGCAAATAAAACAGATAAAAGGAAAAGGCTTAATGATTGGATTAGAATTTGACTTTGAAGTAAGCGAACTACGAAAAAAACTAATTTACGACCATCATATTTTTACTGGTGGAGCATCCAATAAAAAAGTATTACGAATATTACCTCCTTTAAATATTAATAAAGGACATATCAATCAGTTTTTTGAAGCTTTGGTGGAAGCTTTAGATTCATAAATATAGCTATCAAAACAACTCCAAACTCTGGAAAATTAAAATATGAAAAATTACACCTCCATAAACGATATAGATAACATCAACACCTGGATTAAAGAAGCTAGAGAAATCAAAGCAAATCCATTGGCTAATATTGACTTAGGAAAAAATAAAACGTTAGGATTATTATTTTTTAATTCTAGTTTGCGAACGCGTTTAAGTACGCAAAAAGCAGCTTTAAATTTAGGCATGAATCCTATTGTAATGAATGTTTCTGGTGATGCTTGGGGAATTGAATTTGGAGATGGAACTATCATGAATGGCAATACAGCAGAACATATAAAAGAGGCTGCAGCTGTAGTTTCTCAATATTGTGAAGTGATTGCAGTAAGAGCTTTCCCAAGTTTAACAAACAAAGATTTGGATGAATCAGAACATGTTTTAAAATCGTTTGTAAAATTTGCTTCTGTACCAATTATAAGTATGGAAAGTGCCACTGGCCATCCTTTGCAAGGTTTTACAGATGCAATTACCATTGCAGAAAATTCGACGAAAAAAAGACCAAAAGTAGTGTTGAGTTGGGCTCCACATATTAAAGCTTTACCACATGCAGTTGCCAATAGCTTTACACAAGCCATGCAAAAAATGGATGTTGATTTTTTAATTACAAACCCTGAAGGTTATAACTTAAATAAAGAGATAACAAAAGATACACCAATTATTCACAATCAAGAAGAGGCTCTTAAAGATGCCGATTTTGTGTATACAAAAAACTGGAGTTCTTACGAATCTTATGGAGAAATTTTAGAGGTTGATAACAATTGGATGATTACAAAAGAGAAATTAGGAAATGCTAAATTCATGCATTGTTTGCCTGTTAGAAGAAATGTAATTGTAGAAGATGCTGTGTTAGATTCTGAATCTTCTTTGGTGATTGAACAATCAAACAACAGAACTTTTGCAGCGCAATTGGTTTTGAAAAAGATATTAGAAAATCTGTAAGATTTTTTAATGCTGAACATGATTCAGCATCTCATTAAATAAGAAACAACTCAAAAAAGATACTGAAACAAGTTCAGCACTTATGGAAAAATTATCAATCATAAAAATTGGTGGAAATATTATTGAAGATGAAACTTCATTAAACTTATTTCTGAACCTATTTTCTAAAGTAGAGGGAAAGAAAATTTTAGTTCATGGAGGAGGAAAACGTGCAACGCAAGTTTCAGCCAAATTAGGTATTGAGTCTAAATTAATAAATGGTAGACGAATTACTGACAAAGAAACCTTAGAAGTAATTACGATGGTTTATGGAGGTTTGGTCAACAAAAATATCGTGGCTAAATTACAAGCTCTAAATGTTGATGCCATTGGTTTAACTGGTGCAGATATAAATGCAATTCAATCAGAAAAAAGACCTGTAACAACTATTGATTTTGGTTTTGTAGGTGATGTAAAAAAAGTGAATTCTAATGCAATTGATAAACTAATAAAAGCCGATTTTACCCCTATTTTCTGTGCAATTACTCATGATAAAAACGGACAATTATTAAATACAAATGCAGATACCATTGCAAGTACAATTGCAGTTGGAATGAGTACAATTTATGAAACCTCTATTTATTATTGTTTTGAGTTAAATGGGGTTTTAAATAATTTTAATGATAAAGATTCTGTTGTAAAACACATCAATTCAGAGACGTATAAATCATTATTAAAAGACAAAATTATTACAGATGGAATGATTCCTAAAATAGACAATTGTTTTGATGCTTTACATAATGGCGTTAAAAAAGTTTATATAGGAAACACAGCTATGTTAACAAAAGAAAACGAAAATTTCACCACAATTACCTTATAAAATGAGTCTTGAAAAATTAACAGCAAACGCAATTTCACTTTTAAAGAATTTGATTGAAACCCAATCTTTTTCATCCGAAGAAGAAAATACAGCCTTATTAATCGAAGGTTGGTTCACAGAAAATGAAATTCCGTTTCAAAGAACAAAAAATAATGTTTGGGCAACCAACAAATATTTTGATGAAAGCAAACCAACATTATTACTAAATTCTCATCATGATACAGTAAAACCAAATTCTGCGTACACAAACGATCCTTTTAAAGCCATTGTAAAAGATGGTAAATTATTTGGGTTGGGTTCTAATGATGCTGGTGGTTGTTTGGTTTCTTTAATGGCTACTTTTACACATTTTTATGCTCAGGAAAATTTAAAATATAATTTGGTTATTGTAGCTTCTGCAGAAGAGGAAAGCAGTGGACCAAATGGCTTAAACTCAATGTTGACAATTATTCCACATATTGATGTTGCCATTGTTGGCGAACCAACCTTAATGAATTTAGCAGTGGCAGAAAAAGGTTTGGTGGTCTTTGATGCAAAAATTGAAGGAACCCCAAGTCATGCAGCACATCCAAATGATAATAATTCAATTTATAATACAATTGAAGTTTTACAATGGTTTAAAGATTTTAAATTTGAGAAGTCTTCTAAAGCTTTAGGTGATGTAAAAATGACAGTTACGCAAATAAATGCTGGCAAACAGCACAATGTAGTTCCTGCGCATGTAGATTTGGTTGTTGATGTTCGTGTAAATGATGCGTATTCAAATCAAGAAATTGCAAACATCTTAAAAGAGAAATCTCCTTGTACAGAAATAAAACCTAGAAGCTTACGATTAAATTCATCTTCTATTTCTAAAAATCATGATTTAGTAAAAGCAGGAATTGCAATGGGAAGAGAAACCTATGGTTCTCCTACCCTTTCTGATCAATCTGTGTTGAGTTGCCAATCTTTAAAATTGGGTCCTGGAGATAGTACTCGTTCTCATTCTGCAAATGAATTTATATATTTGAATGAAATTGAAGAAGGAATCAAAATATACGTTGAATTGTTGAATCGTGTAATTGTTTAAACGTTCTCTCATTCCTGCAAGGTTTCTAAAACCTTGTAAGTATTTAAAAATAAATAATGTAATAATACCTTCAAAGTCTTGAAGAACTTGAAGGATAAACAAAACAGTATGAAACTTTGGGATAAAGGGTTTTCAATAGATAAACAAATAGAAAACTTTACAGTAGGTAATGATAGAGAAATTGATATTCATATTGCAAAATATGATGTCCAAGCTTCTTTAGCACACGCAATTATGTTGGAATCTATTGGTATTATTACTGCTGATGAATTAAAAGACTTGAAAAAAGGTTTAAATGAGTTAGCTGCTGATATTGAAAACGGAACTTTTGTAATTGAACCTTCTTTTGAAGATGTACATTCTAAAATTGAATGGGAATTAACAAATAAATTAGGGGAAGTTGGTAAGAAAATTCACACAGCTCGTTCTAGAAACGACCAAGTTTTAGTGGCTTTACAATTGTATTATAAAGAGAATTTAGCGATTATCAATGATAAAACTAAAACACTTTTTGATACATTATTAAATTTAGCTGAAACGCATAAAAAAAGTCTTTTACCTGGTTATACACATTTACAAGTTGCAATGCCAAGTTCTTTTGGATTGTGGTTTTCTGCATATGCAGAATTACTAATAGATGATGTGTATATGCTAAATGCAGTTGCCAAAGTTGTAGATCAAAATCCTTTAGGTTCTGCTGCTGGTTATGGTTCTTCGTTTCCTATTGATAGAGAGTTAACCACGAAAGAATTAGAGTTTGCAACCTTAAAATACAATGTAGTTGCAGCACAATTAAGTCGTGGAAAAAGCGAACGTTCAATCGCTTCTGCTTTAGGTGGATTGTGTAATACTATGGCTCGTTTTGCAATGGATGTTTGTTTGTATATGAGTCAGAATTTTGGTTTTATTTCTTTTCCTGATGAACTAACAACAGGAAGTAGCATTATGCCACACAAGAAAAATCCTGATGTTTTTGAATTGATTCGTGGAAAATGTAATAAAATTCAGGCTTTACATACAGAAATGGTCATGATTACCAATAATCTACCAACAGGTTATCACAGAGATTTTCAATTATTGAAAGAAAATATAATTGCAGCTTTTGAAGATGTAAAAGATATTTTAGACATCTTTAATTACTCCATTCAACAAGTAATTGTGAAAGATATCGATTTGAATGATGAAAAATATCAATATTTATTTACAGTAGATTCTATTAATAATTTGGTAGTTGAAGGCATGAGTTTTAGAGAAGCCTATCAAAAAATTGGTGGAGAAGTTCAAAAAGGAACTTATAAACCAGATTTAGGAAAACAACATACGCATGAAGGTAGTATTCACAATTTGAGTTTGGATAAGATTCGTGAGAAGTATCCTAAATAAGATTACAAAAATACCTTTCAGGTTTTGAAACTTTGAAAGGTCTTAGTTTAAATAGTTAAAAAAGTATTTATTTTCGGAAACTCATATAGTTAGCAAATAAATTGCGTTAGGGATTGTAGCATTTGTTTGAGCTCTTTTTTGTTTTTTTACAAAAAAAGCGAGTGCGAAAAGCCCGTTAAAACGCCCAAAAAAAATTATAAGTAAAAATTTACGCCAACTGAAGTACTAAAAACATTTTTAAATGTTACTGATTTATTTATAATTGCATACCATAAATAAGATTCTACAGTACCAACTTCTATATAAAAATCGGCTCCTTTAAAAATACTTTTATTTTTAAAATTTTGATGAACCATAGCTCCTGCATACATAGTTGCATGAAACGCTGTTGGAAAATAATAACCATCAGGAAATTTATCTGGAAGTGTTGTAAAGGTTGTAGATCCAACATCATAGGTTACAGCAAAACCAGCAATCGGTATTAAAGTTAACTCTTTTCCTATTTTTTTTCTATACAAAGGAAATGTGTTTTTGATAGTTATTAAATGAATATTTTCTGCTCTTGAAATAGATTTTGGCACAAAGCCGTATAATAATTCTGTGTACAAAACATCATTAAATAATTGATAACCAGCCCCAACTGACAGAAAGCCAATATTGCCTGCAAACTGCATTTTTACGTAATCTGGAGTATACCAAGATTTATCTTGAATGGTATCCTTTATTTGCGCAAACGATTTTACAAAAACCAATAAAATTAAGGGTACTATTAAAATATTTTTAAAATTCATCTCTATTATAACTCTATAAGTTCTACATTAAAAGTATCGTTTTGAACGCTTATAATACCATAAGCAGTGTCTTTAACTGTTGGTATTATTAAATAACTTACTACTCCAGGTTCGTAAGAATAACTGTGTGTATGTCCATGAACAGAAAGTGCAACATTATTATTGAGCATAATATCTTTATACTTTTCTTGCATTTCTGGAGTAATATCATCGCTAATTGTTGGAATGTGTGCAAATGAAAACACTTGGCTAAAATTAGCATTATCACTTAATTCTGATGACAACCAATCGAAATCTACTTCGTTGTCACTTTCTAAATAAATATTATCGAACATAACAAATTTATTATTGTTAAATTCAAACGAGTAGTTATATGCTCCAAACATTTGTTTGTATATAAAAGCGCCATTTGAATTATAATCGTGATTCCCAATTACAGTTAGATATGGTTTTTTAAGAGATGTCATAATATCATAAAAAATTTCATATTCTTTTAACAATGCCTGGTCTGCGATATCGCCTCCAAAGATTACAAATTTTACATCGTCTCTTTTATTAATATCATTTATTATTGCTTCAAGATCATCGTAATAATAATGTACATCTGTTATAAATGCAAACTTAAAATCTTGGGTATCTGTAGTTACATTTTTTAGTAATTCTAAATTTTTTGCAGTTGTATTTTTATGTTTTTGAATTACGTTTGCCTCATAAACGCTAAATTCAAAAAAATGATCGCAATTATTAAACGTAAAAGCAATTACAATTAAAAGTATGATTTTTGAGAACTTCATATATTGTTAATAAATTTAACTAAGTAATATTAATGTTTTTGATTGAATTGAAAATAAAAGTTAGTTGATACAAATTAATAAAAATTTCACCTACTATTGCTTAAAAAGTTGCAAAGATAGCTATACTGTTATACCTGTAAACTATAATACTTGTTAAAGTATCTTGTTTGCAACATCAATAATTTATATGATTTTATAAAGTTTTGAAATTACACTTTATTAAACTTACACTTTAAAATAATAGCGTTTTAAAGTATATAGAAAATAAAAATATTTTTAAAATATTCTTTTAAATAATGCTTTAGAAAATAATCTTTTCTGCATTTTTACAAAAATCTTTAAATCTTCAAAGATTGATGTTTCTTCATCTAAAAATTTAAATATTTTTTGTGGAGATACATTTTTAAACATTTTTGCAAAAACAGCTGCTCCTAAATGATTGTTTTCTGCTAAAATATCTAATAGCAATAAATCATAAAACCAAAAATTAGTCTTTTTATGAAACGTATTTAATGATTTTTCTTGTTTTAAATGATTAATTAATTGAACTGTTTTTTTATCAATATTTTTAAAAGTGTATCCTGTACTTGCTTTGCTCCAACCACCTGCAGTGCCAATATGTAGAATGTTTTTTGAATTACTTTTCCAAAACTCATAACAAGTCATAGGTATTGAACCTTGCTCCTTTTCTACAATTTCGTATTCTGTGATTCCTTTTTCTAACAAATATTTTTCAATTTCTGTTTTGTATTCATCATAAGGTAATAAATCAGCAGAAAAAAGCGTGTATTCAAAAAGCGCTTCATTTTTTTTGTACGGAAGAATATACATGAAACGCGTGTTACCTCTTTGTTCTACTGTAAAATCCATAAAAGTAACAGTGGAATTATCAAAATAATTTTCTTTTGTTTTGATAAAAAAACCGACAAAATGCTGCTGTAAAACTGGGTATTTTGTTTGTTTTTTATAATCATCAGAAAACAAAATACTATTGATGATATTTTTTGAAAAATAAATATTCTGAGAAGTAACAACTTTGGCAAGTTCTTTTTCTTGAAATATTTTTGTGACAGGTTCTTGTATAAAAGTAATATTTGATTTATTCGCTAAAGATTTCCATATTTTTTGATAGAAATCTTCACTTCTAATCATTTTATATTTATAAGGAGTAATGTTTTCTTTTGATGAATAAAAGTTTGATGAAAATTGTATGTTACTCCAAGAATAGTTTAAGATATCATCCCACTCTCCACTAGCCTGTTCCCAAAAACACCAAGTTCTATCGTTGTCAGTTTTTTTTTCTTTGTCTAAAATTAAGATTGATTTATTAGCAAAATAAGGGTCTTTTGCCATTCTAAATGCTGTCATTAAACCAGAAGCTCCTGCACCAACAATTATATAATCGTATTTTATCATTGTTGCTTAAACTTTACATTAGAACTTAATTTTTGAGATAATTAAGTAAGATTAATTACTTTTTTTATATTCTTTAAAGTACTTAAAAGGGACAAAAAGCATCCCAAAACATTGGCTATCTTCTTTGCCCATATTTTTATGGTGAATTTTATGCGCTTTTCTTAATCCTTTTAAATACCAATTATTAGTTCTTTTAAACCAATTAAACCTTTGGTGAATTAAAACATCATGCACTAAGAAGTATGCAATTCCGTAAAATAAAATACCTAAACCTATAAAAAACAAATAAGTATGAGATGAGTTAGCTCCATAATAAATTAAACCTGCACTAGGTATTGCAAAAATTATAAAAAAAGCATCATTTTTTTCGAAAACGTGAGGATAACCAGGTTCATGATGATCTTCATGCAAAAACCAACCAAAACCATGCATCACATATTTATGTGTAAGCCAGGTTACACACTCCATCAATAAAAAGACACCTAAAGTAACAAAAATTAACATGTTTAAATTATATTCAATTTGTATTTAACATAACTCCTAGCCAGTAAATTTATTTTCATTGGATCAGAAATTCTTATTCTTGTATCCATAATTTTTTCTGAAGGCACAGATTTTAGCTTTTTTAGCAACCTTCTATAATAACGATATGCCATATAAACTCCGAATTTTGCTTCTACTGGTAATTTTAAAATTCCGTTATTATAAGCATAATCAAAATCGGCTTCAATTTCATCAATAATAAGTTGTTTTGATATTTTGTCTAATTTTCCTAAGTCTATATTCGGAAAATAAGAACGACTTAACAGCTCAAAATCGTCTTTTAAATCTCTTAAAAAGTTTACTTTTTGGAATGCAGAACCTAAACGCATTGCTGCATCTTTTAATTCTTCATACATTTTATCATCACCATTCACAAAAACTTTTAAACACATTAAACCTACAACATCTGCAGATCCGTAAATGTATTCATCATACTCTTCTTTGGTATTATATTCTGTTTTATTCAAATCTGCTTTCATGCTTTTTAAAAAAGCTTGAACCATATGATCTGGAATATTATATCTTTTAACAGTTTGTTGAAAAGAGTTTAAAATAGGATTTAAACTAATACCTTGTTCTAAAGCAAAATAATAATCGCGCTCAAAATGCGCCATTAATTTTTCTTTATCAAAATCATGAAAAGTATCTACGATTTCATCTGCAAAACGAACAAATCCATAAATATTATAGATATCTGCTCTTATTTTCGGAGACAACGTATTTACAGCCAAAGAAAAAGAGGTACTATATTTTTTAGTAACCAATTCACTGCAACTATTAGAAACGCTATCAAACAATTCTTTCATACTACTTTTGATTTTTTTTAATTAAGTCCGTTGCAATTTTTCCAGAAATTAATGCTGGAGGAACACCTGGACCTGGCACTGTTAATTGACCCGTAAAATACAAATTATTTACTTTACCACTCTTAATTCTTGGTCTTAAAAACGCAGTTTGTAAAAGCGTATTTGCCATTCCATAAGCATTACCCTTGTAAGAATTGTATTCTTGTTCAAAATCTTTTACACAAAAAGATCTTTTAAAAAGAACGCTATCTTTTATTTTTTGATTTGTTAAAGCCTCAAACCTGTCTAATATTTTATGAAAGTATTCTTCTCTTAATGCTTCTGTATCTTCAATTCCTGGTGCTAAAGGTATTAAGAAAAAACCAGCTTCTTTGCCTTCAGGAGCAGAAGTTACATCTGTAATTGATGTAAAATTTGCATAAAATAATGGTGCTGTTGGCCATTTTGGTTTGTCATATATTTCTACTGCATGTAAATCGAAATCTGTATCAAAAAATAAGGTGTGATGACTTACATTTTTTACTTTTTTATCAAAACCAACATAAAATAGCAAAGATGAAGGTGCAAAGGTTTTTTTGGCCCAATATTTCTCTGAATATTGTCTTAAATTTTGAGGCAATAAAGTTTCTGTATGATGATAATCTGCACCACTTAAAACTAAGTTAGCTTCAACTTCTTTGCCATTAACTACTAAACCTTTTACACTATTGGAGTCATCAACCAAAATCTTTTCTACATTGGCTTCCACTTGAAATTTAACGCCTAAAGTTGTTGCTAAAGTAACCATACCTTCAACTACTTTATACATTCCTCCTCTTGGATGCCAAGTTCCTAAACCAAAATCGGCATAATTCATAAAGTTATAAAAAGCTGGAGTATTGCTAGGTTTTGCACCTAAAAATAAAACAGGAAACTCTAAAATTTGAATTAATTTTTGACTTTTTATGTTTTTACGAACTTGTGTTCTTATTGTTGAAAAAAATTGACTTACTCTTGCAATTGTTGTAGAATTCACTAACTCTAAAGGAGAAATACCTGGTTTGTAAACCAAATCTAAAATTGCAGTTTCGTAGTTGGATTTTGCAGAATCTAAAAAACTTTTTAAATGTTTTGAGCTTCCTTTCTCTTCTTCTTCAAAGAGTTGATAAATTTCTTCTAAACGATCAGATATTTTAAAAGAATCGTTTTTACCAAAATAAACTTCGTAACCAGGACTTAATTTATCTAAAATATAGTAATCGGAAGGTTTTTTGCCAAAATCTGCAAAAAAACGTTCAAAAACATCTGGCATCCAATACCAAGAAGGTCCTAAATCGAAGGTAAAACCTTCATTTTTATATTGTCTTGCTCTACCTCCTAAAGTATCGTTTTTTTCTAAAACAGTAACTTCATATCCTTCTTTTGCTAAATAACAAGAGGCTGATAAAGAGGAAAAACCAGAACCTATTATGTATACTTTTTTATTCATTTAGTTGATTTGTCTAACAAATATAAATATTAATTAAACAATTTATTTTATAAGATTAAAACTTTATAAGACTTTTAACAAATCAGATATAGAATTGTACAAGATAATATTTGAACCTAAATCTAAATGTTCCACCTTTTGCACTTTTCTACCAACTGCTATAAATTCGTTATTAGTGTTGGTCATTATCTCATTAATATCATTAAAATATTTTTCTATCTTATCATCATAAGGTTGTATTGTTAAAGCTGCTATAAAGCAAATTTCGCGTTCACCTTTTAAAAAGTAATCAAGATTATTTAATGGTAAACTCTGACCTAAATATATGGTGTGAAATCCTCTTAAAACTAATTCATAATTTAAGTACAACAATCCTAATTCATGAATTTCATTCTCAGGTAAAAACAACACAAAGGTTTTATTTGTATTGATAATATTAAATTGTAATTTCTCTGTATTTATTTGGATTTTTTGTGCAATTAAATTTGATATAAAATGCTCATGAGCAGGCAATAAAGTTTCTGTATGCCATAATAAACCAATATGTTCTAAAAAAGGAATAAATACATCTTTAAAAATATCTCTAAATGTTTTTTTATGAAGTAAAGTGCTATAAGTGTTGTTAAACAAAACTTTATCGAACTGAAACATCGATACTTTAAAAGAATTGATGGCTTCATCATTAATAGCAGTTTTAAAAGCCAATTCTCTAGATTGAAGGATAATTTCTTCATCTGACATTGCTGCTATTTTAGATACTTTGTAATTATTATTGTTTAACAAAACGATATTAAGAAGCTTTGTTAAGTCTTCTGGTGTATAATACCTAATATTTGTTTCAGATCTTTTGGG
The DNA here is from genome assembly GCF_000687935.1 of Polaribacter sp. Hel_I_88. NCBI lineage: Bacteria > Pseudomonadati > Bacteroidota > Flavobacteriia > Flavobacteriales > Flavobacteriaceae > Polaribacter > Polaribacter sp. Hel_I_88. The sequence continues at coordinate 3,545,089 of NZ_JHZZ01000001.1, forward strand.
AGTTAATAAATTGTACCTTTTTTCCCAAATTCTAATTGTGTGCGCTTTAATTCCAGAAATATTTTCAAGGTCTTTTATGGAAAAATCTTGTTTTATATTGTTCAATTTATTTAATTTTATATTTAACAAATCTAATAATTTAAATTGATAATAAAATTTATTTTAGAAAAATGTAACATTTCTTCTTTTTAAACTACTAATAAATTAACTAACTATACTTAAAGTGCAGAAAGATTTAGAGACTAGATTTTTATCGGACTTTGAAACAAACCAAAATATTGCGCATAAAATTTGTAGAATTTATACTACAGATAAAGACGCTCATAACGATTTGTTTCAAGAGATTACCATTCAGCTTTGGAAAAACTACCCAAAGTTTAGAGGTGATTCCAAATTTAGCACTTGGATGTATAGAGTAGCTTTAAATACAGCGATTTCTTTATATAGAAAATCGACAAGAAGAATTAAAACACAAGATATAAGTGATTTTGCATACAAAATAAAAGGAAGTGAATATGATGACACTGAAGAAAAGCAATTAGCCTCTTTATACAAAGCAATTCACCATTTAAATGATATTGATAAAGCTTTAATTTTTTTGTACTTAGAAGATAAACCTTACAAAGAAATAGCTGAAACATTAGGAATAACTTCTGTAAATGCTAGAGTAAAAATGAACAGAGCAAAAGAAAAATTAAAAAACATTTTAAACCCATAAATATGGATTTATTAGAAAATTATAAAAAAGCTTGGATTAACCAGCCAGAAGATACTAAAAAATTATCTTCTTTAGAAATTTACAAGTTGGCACATTCCAAATCGTCATCAATTGTAAAATGGATATTTATAATAGGTATTTTAGAGTTTGTTATTTTAAACTCTGCCTATTTTATTGTTGATATGGATGAAGCATATACTGAGTATAAAAAAATGGGATTGGAAAATTTTATTTTTTATTCTCAAATTGCAGCTTATGGTATTTTATTTTATTTTTTAGCTATGTTTTATCTAAATTATAAAAGAATTTCAACAACAGATTCCACAAAAATTTTAATGAAAAAAATTATTAAAACACGTAAAACAGTTAGAGATTATGTTTTATTTAATTTGAGCTATTTAGCGTTGGTGATGATAGTAGTTACCATAGCATCTATCAATAATAATTTCGAAGATTTAAATAACAAACAAATATTTTTAATCATTTTAGCAACCTTAATAGCTACACTTTTACTTTTAGGTATATTGTGGTTATTTTATCAATTATTATATGGTTTCTTATTAAAGAAGTTAAATAGAAATTATAAAGAATTGGCCAAATTAGATTCTATGAACTAATCTTTTACTTATGAAAAAAATAATCGTTTTAATATTTTCTATTTTTTCATTAACAACGTTTTCGCAAAAAACTGATTTTTGGGAGAATGTGCAATTTGGTGGTGGCTTTACGCTAGGTTTTGGAAATCAAACAACTGTTGGTATTTCACCAAGTGCTATTTATAATTTTAACAATGGTTTTGCATTAGGTGCAGGCCTTGGTTATTTATATAGCGAAATAAATGATTTTTCTACAACTGCATACAGCACAAGTATTATTTCATTATATCAAACAAAATTTAATATTCAGCTTTCTGGCGAATTCGATTATTATTTTGCAAACCAAAAAACACAAGGTTTAAACACTTTCAATTCAAACTTCCCAGCATTACATTTAGGAATTGCTTATAATCAAAACAGGTTTGCTATTGGTATTCGTTATGATGTTTTGTATGATGAAAATAAAAGCATTTTTGCGTCGCCAATTTCACCAGTTTTCCGTTTCTATTTTTAGAAATTTTTCAATGCTTTTAGTAAAATTTCATGCATTTCGTCTGTATAATCTAAGTGTGTAACAATACGTATTTTTCCTTCGCCCATTGGTGTTAGCAAAATATTGTTTGCTTTCATTTTGTTGATAAAAAACTCATCACCTATTTTTTTATCAACATAAAAAATAACAATATTAGTTTCTATAGGTTCTACTTTTGTGATGTAAGAAAGTGCTCCTAAAAGTGCACCTATTTCTTTTGCCTTTTGATGATCTTCTGCCAATCTTTCCACATGATTATCTAAAGCATACATTCCTGCTGCTGCTAAAAAACCAACTTGCCTCATACCTCCTCCAAATAGTTTCCTTAATCTTAAAGCATAATTTATATCTTTTTTAGAACCCAATAAAACTGAACCAATTGGTGCTCCTAAACCTTTAGATAAACAGATGGAAATGGTATCAAATAATTCTCCATATTGTTTTGGAGTTTCATTTTTTGCAACCAAAGCGTTAAATAAACGCGCTCCATCTAAATGAAATTTTAAATTATTTTTTTGGGCAACTTTTTGTATTTTTTTAATTTCTTCAAAATCCCAACAAGCTCCTCCTCCTTTGTTTGTAGTATTTTCAAGAGAAATTAGTTTTGTGAGTGGCAAATAAATCTGTGGTTTTACAGCTGCTACATCTTCAATTTGATTGGCTGTAAACATGCCTCTTTCTCCATCAATCAATTTACAAGTAACGCCAGAATTAAAAGCGACTCCTCCACTTTCGTAATTATAAATATGGGCATATTTATCTGCAATCACTAAATCTCCAGGATTTGTGTGTAATTTTATAGCAGTTTGATTTGCCATAGTTCCTGATGGAAAAAACAACGCATCTTCCATTCCAAACATTTTTGCCACTTTTTCTTGTAACGCATTTACTGTAGGATCCATTTGAAAAACATCATCGCCAACTTTTGCGCTCATCATGGCATCCAACATTCCTTTTGTTGGTTTTGTAACTGTATCTGAAATAAGGTCTATAATCATAATTTTTTGATGTACTTTTTTTATAATTTGAATTTAAACGCAAAGAAATAATATGGAATTAAAAAGGGCTACTTCCAATTGGAGAACCATCAGGAATTTGTGGTGCTGACGATTTTTTAAATGAAGTTGGATTCTTCAAAAAGCCATCAATCGTTTTTATCATTGCAGCATCGTATATTTTTTGAACACCTTTTGTATTTTTGCCTTCAAGGATTTCTTTAATTTCCTGTAGCTTAAACATTGCAATTGCGTTTACTTGTTGGTATTGATTTTTATAGGTTGATAAATACATTAATGCTTCTAAAAACTGCGTATTTACAACATTTTGCAACTCTTGGTAATACGTATCTTTATGATTTTTTCTGATTGTATTTATTATTAAAATATCAACTAATTCATTAAACCCTAATTGTGAATCGTCTAAACTTTTATGTGCAATTAATCGAGATATTCTTTGTGGATGCAACAATAAATCTAGCGTCATTTCAGAAGCAGTTTCTACAGCAGAAAAAGCATCGAAAGCAACTCCTAATTTACTATTAAAAGATTCGCGAGTTCTATTATACCCATAAGCTCTTGGAGGAAAAAGTGCTAATTTTTCTTTAGGAATTGCAATTTCATCTACAGCAATAGTATTTATAACTGCAGCTAAAGCTTTTAGTTCTGTATCTCCAGAAACTCTTTCTACCACTTTTTGATTTCCACCTTTTACTGCATAAGAATACTCCAAACCTCCAATTAATTTTACGGTTGCTTCTGTTTGAAAACGATGTAAAAAATAAAGTGGCACAAACACATCTTCTAACACAGAATAAGGTTCGCTAGATTTTATATTATCCAAAGAAAAATTAGCAATGGCTGTTTTTCTTACCCTTAAAAGATTCATTAATTCATCATAAATATTGTCTCCATTATCCCATAAATGTGCTGTTGCACTTGCACTTCCTGTTGGTCTTGCATCTGCATCAGATAAATATTTTAAACCACTTGCATACGCATTTTCTAAAATATTTTTCAATTCAGTTTCTTCATTTTTATCATTTGCAAAATCTTGATAAGAGTAGTTTACAATTACTTTATCCCAAGCACCAATTTTAGTGTCATACGCATCAGAAAAATCAATTTTACCATTTTTTAAACTGAATTTAGGATGTGGATAATCCATTACAGAAGTTCGTCCATTTGTGCTTGCTGCAAAATTATGGCTGAAGCCTAAAGTGTGTCCAATTTCATGTGCAGCTAATTGTCTAATTCTTGCAATTGCCATTTGCATTGCAAAATCATCATCAACTGTATTATTTTTATAAGGTGCTTGCAAAGCTTGTGCAATTAAAAAATCTTGGCGAATTCGCAAACTTCCTAAACTGACATGACCTTTTAAAATCTCGCCAGTTCTTGGATCAGAAATATTGGCTCCATAACTCCAACCTCTTGTAGATCTGTGAACCCATTGCACAACATTGTAACGAACATCTAACATATCTGCACCTTCAGGCAACATTTTAAACTGAAAAGCGTCTTTGTAACCAGCAGCCTCAAAAGCTTGATTCCACCAACGTCCACCATCTAAAAGTGCGCTTCTTACAGGTTCAGGAGTTCCTCTATCCAAATAATAAATAATTGGTTCAACTGCTTCAGAAATTGCTGCATTCGGATTTTTTTTCTCCAATCTGTGTCTATAAATAAAACGTTTTGTAATTGATTCGTTTACAGGAGTTGAATAATCCAAATAGCTCATTTGCCAAGAACCAGCTCTTGGATCATACTTTCTTGGTTTGTAGTTATTATCTGGTAATTCCACAAAAGAATGATGTTGATGCACAGTTACCAAACTTGCATCTGGAGTTACACTTCTTATATTATATCCTTTTGGAGTTCCTTTAAAGGTTAGCATTAAATCGAACTCAACATTTTTTGGAAACGCTTTTGTTCTTTCTAAATAAAAAGCCGATTTACTTTTATCTAAACTATAATTTCCTTGATTATTTCTAGCTAAAGTGGTTGCAACTCCATGCGCATCACTCATAAAAAAGTCAGTTGCATCTACTAAATAAGCGCCATTTTTTTCCTGGTTGATAACAAAACCATGTAAAACCGATTTTGCAAACGCTTCTTTTACCGAGTTTTTTTCTTCTTCATTATCAGTAATGGCTCTAAAATCTTGATTTGGCTGAATCATTAATATTTTATTTCCAGCTTTTTTAAAATAGACAACCACTCCACCTCTCAATTGTCCACGATCTAAACCAATATCATTAGAACCAATTCCTTGCGAAAGTGCGTTTACATATAAAAATTCAGTATCTAAATTTTCTATTTGCAAAAATATCTTGTCTTTGTTTTCATTATAATAAAAAGGAATGTAGCCTTCGTATTTTGTAATGCCTTCTTGCAATTTTTTAGCTGTTTTTTCTTCAAAAAATTGAGAAAATCCATCAAAAGAAAAGAAAATTATTAGAAGTATAAGTATTGATTTTTTCATCTTGTAATTTGTGTTATAAGTTATAATTTTAGTTAATTATTTTAAATTTTTGATTTGCTGAATTCTAGCTTTAGCCTCAATTAATAAAGAGTGTAATTTTTGTTCTAATTGTTTTTTTGGCGGTAATTCTGTCCAATATTCAGCAACCATAATTCCATCTTTGTGCATTTCTAAAAGTTCTATTTGCTCATTACTTTTACCTGCACAAAGAATTAAACCAATAGGATTATTTTCTCCTTCTTGCTTATCATATTTATTTAGCCATTTTAAATACAATTCCATTTGGCCTTTATAAGCTGGTTTAAATTCGCCAATTTTTAATTCGATGGCTACCAATCTTTTTAGTTTTCTGTGGAAAAATAATAAATCTAAATAAAAATCTTTTTCGTCTAAAATAATTCTTTTTTGTCTTTCGATAAAAGAAAAACCTACACCTAATTCCAAAATAAAATTTTCTATTTCTTTTATAACTGCTGATTCTAAATCATTTTCTAAATACCCATCTTTTAATCCTAAAAAATCCAAAAAATACGGATCTTTAAAAGTGTTTTGTAAATCTTGTAATTCGCTTATGGTTTGCAGAGTTGCAATTTCTTTTCTTTCAAAAGCTTTTCTTTGGATTTGATGAATTAAAACCCTTTTACTCCACTTTTCTTCTATAGATTTTTGAGCATAAAACATCTTTTGTTCCTTTGACTTTAAAGGCAATAGTTGTAAAAAATGACTCCAACTCAATTGTGTCACCAGTGGTGTCACAATGTTTATATCATCAAATTGCTCTGCAAACTGCATCATTCTTCTAACATTTCGCAAAGTGTAGCTTCGTCCAAATTGATTTTCTAAATCTTTTGCCACATTTTTAACTACTTTTTCTCCATATTCTGCACGTTCGTTTTTTAAAATATGATCGTTTATTTTTTTACCAATTTGCCAATATGTAATTGTTAATATACTATTAACGCTAGCAAATAACTGTAATTTTCCTTTTTCAATAATTTGAGAAAACTCACTAAACAAAGCACTATTTAATTCTTTACTCATTTATTTTAAACATTTTTCTTTTGATAATTTCTGCAACTTTTTACAATTTTCTAAATTAAAGAAAATAAAGTAAAAGTCTTTTAAAATCTAATTTCTTTTTTTTGTTAAAGAGAGTTGCACAAAGTTTTTAATGAGATTCACAGAGAAACTTCTTATTACGCAATAATTTTAATTTCAAAACAATAATTATAGTAAAAATCTTATTTTTCCTAAACGAAACTCTGTGATTTTTTTCTCAACGTATATCCGTTAAAATATTTTAAAACCATCTTTATAAAATTTCCAAACATCTATCAACTTAAAAAACTTGAAATCTTAAAAATTCATTTATTTTTGTTCTTGTATGATTACACAAGACCAACTTAAAGATATTGCTATTAGAATTGAGAAACTAAAAGGTTATTTAGAAATCGAAAAAAAACTCATAGAAATAGCCAATGAAGAAGAAAAAACGGTAGATCCTAATTTTTGGAACGATCCAAAAGCTGCTGAATTGTTAATGAAAGAGCTCCGTTTTAAAAAGAAATGGGTAGACGATTACAACCAAATAATTCGTTTAAATGAAGATTTAAATGTGTTTTACGATTTTTATAAAGAAGGTGAAGCAGAAGCAGAAGATGTAGAAAATCAATATGAAAAAACGAGTACATTTTTAGAAGATATTGAGTTTAAAAATATGCTTTCAGAAGAAGGCGATTCTTTATCTGCAACCATACAAATTACTGCTGGGGCTGGAGGAACAGAAAGTTGCGACTGGGTAGAAATGCTTTCTAGAATGTACACAATGTGGGCAGAAAAGCAAGGTTTTAAACTAAAAACACTCAATTATCAAGCAGGAGATGTTGTGGGTATCAAAACAATTACTATTGAAATTGAAGGCGATTATGCTTTTGGTTGGCTAAAAGGGGAAAATGGTGTACATAGATTGGTGCGTATTTCACCTTTCGATTCCAATGCAAAACGCCATACAACATTTGGATCTGTATATGTTTTTCCTGTGGCAGATGACTCCATTGAAATTGACATAAATCCTGCTGATGTAGAAATTGTTACTGCACGTTCAAGTGGAGCTGGAGGACAAAATGTGAATAAAGTTGAGACAAAAGTTCAGTTAACTCACAAACCCTCAGGTATTCAGATTTCTTGTTCAAACTCACGTTCTCAGCATGACAATAGAGCAACTGCCATGAAAATGCTAAAGTCTCAATTGTACGAAATTGAATTGCAAAAACAACAAGCTGCTAGAGATGAAATTGAATCTGGCAAATTAAAAAACGAATGGGGAAGTCAAATAAGAAATTACGTAATGCATCCTTATAAATTAGTAAAAGATGTTAGAACAGGCCACGAAACTGGCAATGTAGATAATGTTATGAATGGCGATATCAATCCGTTTTTAAAAGCTTATTTAATGTTGAATGGGCAGAAATAGAGGCCTATACTAGCCTTCCCAAAGGGAAGAAACTCTAATCTTTGTGGAATTTTTTTAAAAACGCAATAATTAAATCGATTACAAAATGACTAAAACTAAAGATATTCTCCCTTTGGGAGAAAGGGGGCTTTTAATATTCCACAATCCAAGATGCAGAAAATCTAGAGAAGGTTTACAGATTTTAGAAAATTCTGGTCAAGAATTCGAAATTGTAAAATATTTAGAAGATGTTCCATCAGAAACAGAACTGAAAGAAATCATAGAAATACTAGAAATCTTCCCAATTCAATTAATAAGAAAAACAGAGAAAATCTGGAAAGAAGAATATAAAGGAAAAGAACTTTCGGATTCAGAAATCATCAAAGCAATGGTTCAAAATCCTAAATTAATAGAAAGACCAATTGTCATTAATCATGATAAAGCAGTTATTGGAAGACCTCCTGAAAATATAAAGTCAATTTTATAAATTTAAAATTACTTTTTCAAAAGTATGAGTTTCTTCCCGAGTTTATATTGAGCGTAGTCGAAATAGGAAGATTAAGATAGGATTCAAAGAAATTATGGGCAAATCTCCAGAAAATATTTTAGAATTGCTCTAAATAACTTCACCGAATTTTGTTTAACTTATTTTTAACTTATTTAGACTAAACTTAAAAGGACATTTGTAGTCTTACATTAAATCTTAAATTAAAAAGTTTTGACTAAACAAATATCTATTTTTATTTTTTGCCTTTTTTCGGCATCAGTTTTATTTTCTCAAATGGCAATGCCAATTAAAGAAATTTCTATTACAGGAAAAGTAGTAGACTCAAAATCAAACCAACCCTTAGAGTACGCAACCATTGTGTTAAAAAACACGGATACTCAAAAAATTTCTGGAGGAATTACAGATATGGAAGGTAAGTTTGATATTAAAACTCCAACAGGAAATTATGAAATTAGTGTAGAATTTATTTCTTTCAATTCTAAAAAATATCCCAAACAAAATATTACTAGTGATTTAGATTTAGGAACTATAAAGTTATCTGAAGACTCAAAGGCTTTAGATGAAGTCGTTATTATCGCAGAAAAAACAACGGTTGATATTCGCTTAGATAAAAAAGTTTTTAATATTGGTAAAGATTTATCAATTAGAGGTGGTAATGCAAGCGACGTTTTAGGAAACGTACCTTCTGTGCAAGTAGATGTTGAAGGAGCAGTTAGTTTGCGTGGAAACGAAAACGTAACCATTTTAATTGATGGAAGACCAAGTGCATTAGTGGGTATGAATGGTGCAGAAGCATTAAGACAAATTCCAGCTGAAGCAATAGAAAAGGTAGAAGTTATTACCTCTCCATCTGCAAGATATGATGCTGAAGGAACAGCTGGTATTTTAAACATCATTTTAAGAAAAAATAAATTAACAGGTTTTAACGGTTCTGTTCAGTTAGATTTAGGATATCCTGCAAGAGTAGGTACTGCTTTTAACGCAAACTGGAGAACAGAAAAATGGAATCTTTTTACAAACACTGGTTTTAGATATAATGAAACTCCAGGAAATGCTTTTTCAGATTCTGATTATCTCTCTTCTTCTACTCAAAATGCAAAAGTTGTTGAACAAAGAAATTTTGACAGGTTAGGAAGATCAATATTTACAAGTTTTGGAGCAGAATATTATCTAACTGAAAAATCAAGTATTATTGGAAATATAATATTTAGCAAAGGAAATGATGATGATGTGAATACGAATGATATTCAAAGATTTAACGCTCAGGGAGGTATTAACGAAGCTACTTTTAGAACAGAAGGTGAAGGAGAAGATGAGCAAAGAGTACAATATACCTTAGATTATGTAAATAATTTTGATGATACTGGTAAAAAATTATCAATCAACTTACAATATTCTACAGAAGCAGAAGACAAATTAAATAATATTACAGAAGTAGACACACAAGCAAATCTTTTAAACGATTTAGAATTGGTTTTAGAAGATCAAGATGAAAATAGTGGTTTATTACAAATAGATTATGTGCATCCTGTTGGAGAAGATATTCAGTTTGAAGCAGGTTATAGAGGTAATTATAGAGATATTTTTAATAGTTTTTATTTAGCAGAAAGACAAACTTTTCCTGATGGAGAACTAATACCAGATGCTGGTTTAAATAATTCATTTAATTACGAAGAATTTGTAAATGCTGCCTATTTTCAATATGGTCAAAAATTTAATAAAATTTCATTGTTAGCAGGTTTACGTTATGAATACACAAACATAGAAATTGTACAACAAACATCTACAACCAATGATGAAAGATCGTATGGAAACTTATTCCCAACTATTAACGTTGGCTACGAATTAAATGATAGTGAAAGTTTTACAATAGGGTATAATAAAAGAATTAGAAGACCAAGAGGAAGAAGTTTAAATCCTTTTCCAAGCAGATCTAGTGAAAGTAATATTTACAGTGGTAATGTAGATTTAAATCCTGTAATTACAGATGCAGTAGATTTAGGGTATTTAAAACGTTGGGATAAATTTACATTAAGTACTTCAATTTACTATAATATTAGTAATGATAATTGGGAACGAATTCAAGAAAATACAGGAGAAATTACAGATAATGGAGATCCAATAACAAGAAGGTTTCCAGTAAACTTGTCTACAGAAGAAAGATTAGGTTTTGAATTTACCTTAAACTACAGACCTTTTAAAGTTTGGAACATCAATAGTGATTTTAATTTATTTCATGTAACAACTGATGGAGATTACACAAGTCCAACTACCAATGTTACACAAAGTTTCGACTTTGAAAACACTGCATTTTTTATACGATTGAATCAAAAAATAACATTGCCTTCTAAAATCGATTTACAAATTAACTCAAATTATAGAGGTCCTAATAGAAATGCGCAAACAGAAAGTCAAGGTGTTTTTAGTATGAATCTTGCTGCAAGTAAAGATATTTTAAAAGAAAAAGCATCTATTAGTTTAAATTTTAGCGATGTTTTTAACAGCTCAATTAGTAGAAGAACTACAAATTTACCAGGTTTTTTAGATCAATATTCAGAGTTTCAATGGAGAGAACCACAAGTTAGAGTAAGTTTTGTATATCGTTTTAATCAAAAGAAAAAAGAAATTAGAGAAAACAGAGAAGATATTGGTGGTGGAGAAGATTATGAAGGATAGTCTTTGGGCGTTTTAACAGGCTTTCCATTATATCTTTTTTCCGAAAAAGAAAAAAGGATGCCATTTCAATCCTTAACGCACTTACTCAAACTTATAAAAAACTCGTTCAAATTTTTGAACGAGTTTTTTGTGTTTTATGGAATTGATATTTTAATTCTCAGCTCTATCAAAATTTGTATTAAATACAATATTGATAATTTTATCAACCTTTCATATTAAAATAAATAACAAATAATTTAACTTCTCAATTACTAGCACCTTTTAAGTTAACTTATTGTTCACGAAATAATTTTTCAAATTAATACCATAAAAAAACTCGTTCAATTCCTTGAACGAGTTTTATATAAAAATATATTTTAAAAACTACTTTCCTTCAGCAGCTTCTTTTGCTTCTTTCTTTAATTTAAAGTTTTCCCAAATTGTTCCTCCAATCCAATAAGGAACTACAAAAGTTAATAAGAATATTAACAACCAAAAACCAGCTGTAAAAATAAACATGAATAAAACTAATCCTGAAAATTGAGAAAAATCTAACATTGTTGAAAATTTGTAAATATTATGTTACAAAAATAACACATATTTTCAAATTGTGCGAATAAATTAAAAAAACTTTTAACAGGATTTATACAAAACTGTTTATCTGTAATCATTTTAGATTGTGTAAATTTGTTACTCTTAAAAAACATCCAAAAAATGACAAAATACAGAATAGAAAAAGACACAATGGGTAACGTAAATGTGCCAGCAGATAAATATTGGGGAGCACAAACAGAACGTTCTAGAAATAATTTTAAAATTGGTGCAGCAAGTTCTATGCCTTTAGAAATTGTATATGGTTTTGCGTATCTAAAAAAAGCAGCTGCATATACAAATTGTGAATTGGGTGTTTTATCATCAGAAAAAAGAGATTTAATTGCACAAGTTTGTGATGAAATCTTAGCTGGTAAACATGATGATCAATTTCCTTTGGTAATTTGGCAAACAGGTTCAGGTACGCAATCTAACATGAATGTGAATGAAGTGATTGCAAACAGAGCTCATGAAATTGCTGGAAAAACAATTGGTGAAGGAGATAAAACCATTCAACCAAATGATGATGTAAATAAATCTCAATCATCAAATGATACTTTTCCAACAGGAATGCACATTGCAGCTTACAAGAAAATTGTAGAAAATACAATTCCTGGAATTACGCAATTAAGAGATACCTTAAAAGCAAAATCAGAGGCATTTGCTGATGTTGTAAAAATAGGACGTACGCATTTAATGGATGCTACTCCCCTAACCTTAGGTCAAGAATTTTCTGGGTATGTTTCTCAATTAAACTTTGGTTTAAAAGCACTAGATAACACGTTAGAGCATTTAAGTCAATTAGCGTTAGGAGGAACTGCAGTTGGTACAGGTTTAAATACGCCAAAAGGGTATGATGTTTTAGTGGCAAAATATATTGCAGAATTTACAGGAATGCCATTCATAACAGCAGAAAATAAATTTGAAGCGTTAGCTGCTCATGATGCTTTAGTTGAAACGCATGGAGCCTTAAAACAAATAGCAGTTTCATTAAATAAAATTGCAAACGATATTAGAATGATGGCTTCTGGACCAAGATCTGGAATTGGAGAAATTATTATTCCTGCAAACGAACCTGGTTCATCTATTATGCCTGGAAAAGTAAATCCTACACAAGCAGAAGCTATTACAATGGTTTGCGCACAAGTTATGGGTAATGATGTTGCTGTTACAGTTGGTGGCACTCAAGGGCATTATGAATTAAACGTTTTTAAACCAATGATGGCTGCAAACGTGTTAGAATCTGCGCAATTAATTGGAGATGCTTGTAGATCTTTTGATGAAAATTGTGCTGCTGGTATTGAACCAAACAGAACTAGAATTACAGAGTTGGTGAACAATTCCTTAATGTTAGTAACTGCTTTAAATACCAAAATTGGGTATTATAAAGCTGCAGAAATTGCAAACACTGCTCATGAAAATGGAACAACTTTAAAACATGAAGCTGTACGTTTAGGGTACGTTACTCCAGAAGAATATGATGCTTGGGTAAAACCAGAAGAAATGACAGGAAGTTTGAAATAGACTTTAATAATATAAATTATAGAAAAGCTGTAATTAACTTTACAGCTTTTTTTTAACTTAAAAAATAATATGAGTAAACACAAAGAATTTATGAGTGAAGCAGTAAAGGCTGCTTTAAAAGGAATGAGTAATAATGAAGGAGGTCCTTTTGGATGTATCGTTGTAAAAGATGGAGAAATTATTGGTCGTGGAAATAACAAAGTTACATCTACAAACGATCCTACAGCACATGCAGAAGTTACTGCTATTAGAGATGCTTGTAAAAATGTTGGCTCTTTTCAGTTAGATGGTTGTATAATTTATACTTCTTGCGAACCTTGTCCTATGTGTTTAGGCGCAATTTATTGGGCAAGACCAGACAAAGTGTATTATGGAAGCAATCAACAAGATGCAGCAGATATTGGTTTTGATGACGAATTTATTTACAAAGAAATTCCATTGCCTTACGAAAAAAGAAGCATTCCTTTTGAACAAGTTGGACGAGAAATTGCTCTAGAACCTTTTCAAAAATGGTCTGAAAAACGAGACAAAATTGAATATTAATAACTAAAATCCTAATGTAAAAATTAGGATTTTTTCTTTAAAACATATCTTCAATTTTATTTTATACATCTATAAAAACAGTATTTTTGTTTTTTTAAAGAAAGCATATGACGTTGACAGATTTTACCCCAATTATCGAAACCATAGAAGAAGCGTATGAAATTCCACATTTAAACGCCACAAGAAGAATTTCTGCACTTTTACCCCACGATTATTACAAAACAGACAAAAGATATCCTGTTTTGTACTTACAAGATGGCCAAAATTTATTCAACCCAATGTCTCAGTATGGAGATTGGGCAATCGATAAATCTTTAGCTAAACTAGCTGAACATGGAGAAGCAGATATTATTATTATTGCCATAAATCATGGAGAAAAAGAACGCATAAATGAATACTTACCTTATTATCATCCACGTTTTGGACAAGGAAAAGGCACATTTTACATTCAGTTTATGACAGAAAAATTAATTCCATACATCAACGAAAAATACAGAACACTTACCGATTTTGAAAACACAGGAATTGGAGGCAGTTCTATGGGTGGATTAATAAGTTTACATGCAGGTTTATCTAATCCAGGAACTTTTGGGAAATTGATGATTTTTTCACCAAGTTTATGGATTTCAAGAAAAATTTATAAAAGCACTAACAGTTTTGCTCCACTAGAAAAAGCTAAAATTTATTTATATTCTGGAGGAAAAGAAAGTGAAGAACATTTGCCAAACGCAATTGAACTTGGCAACATTATCAATCAAAAAATGGGGAAAGGTCATCAGATAGATTTCCATTTTTCTATTAATGATGAAGGAAATCACTCAGAAGTACATTGGCGCAAAGAATTCCCAAAAGCCATACAATGGCTTTTTTATAACAAATAAACTAAGATGAAATTTACACACATAAAAAGTATAGATACTACCAAAGATTTTATTTTACCTTGTAAAAAAGACGATTTAAAATCAATTCAAGAGTTTTTACCAATTGCAAATCCAGACTTTGATGGAAGTTTTAATACGCACCTTTTAATTTATGGAACAAAAGGAAACCGAATTTATCTAGTTGGTTTAGGTGAAGATAAAAATGCTGGTCAAATAGAAAGTACATTTCAGAAGTTTGCTTTTGAAACATGTAAATATTGGAGCAATGATATTCAGCTTTATGCTGATGGTTTAAATGATGATGAACTTTTAAAAACTGTTATTGGGTTAGAAATGAGTCAATATACAATTGGCGAATTCAGATCTAAAAAAGAAGATAAAAAGGAGTTTACAGTTGTTATTTCATCAACAAAAAATATTGAAAACATTCTTGAAGAGGGCAAGTTTACTGGCGAAACTATCAATAAAATTAAAGGTTTGGTTGATGCTCCACCTAATGTAAAAACTCCAGAATATTTAGGAAATTGGGCAGAAAAATCAGCAAAAGAAGCTTCTTATACGTGTACAGTTTTAAAACAAAAACAATTAGAAGAACAAGGTTTTGATGCTGTTTTATCAGTTGGAAAAGGAAGCGTAAATCCGCCAGTTGTCATCATCAACGAATATAAAGCAAAAGATACTGAAACTATTGATATTGCTTTGGTTGGGAAAGGAATTACATTTGATTCTGGAGGATTGTCCATAAAACCATCTACCAATTTACACTACATGAAAAGTGATATGGGTGGAGCTGCAGTAGTTTTAGGTGTTGTAGAATTGGTGGCAAAATTAAAACTAAACATCAATATAATCGGAATTGTAGCATCCGCAGAAAATGCTGTAGATGCCAATAGTTATAGACCTGGAGATGTTATCAACTCATATTCTGGTAAAACTATTGAGATTATAGATACAGATGCAGAAGGCAGATTGGTTTTAGCTGATGGACTAAATTTCGCTATTAAAAAATACAACCCAGAATATATTATTGATCTTGCAACTTTAACAGGAAGTGTGGTGAGAACTTTTGGGTATGCAGCTGCAGGAATGTTTACTGAGAATCAAGAAATGGCAAATACAATGTCTGCTGTTGGGTACAAAGTGCATGAACGTGTTTGGCAATTGCCAATGTTTGAGGATTATGAAGCCGATTTAAAATCTGACGTTGCTGATATTAAAAACTTTAACGGAAAACCAATTGAAGGAGCTATAAACGCAGCAAAATTTTTAGAATTCTTTACAGAAAAACATCCAAAATGGATGCACTTAGATATTGCAGGAGTTTCTTTTGGAAGTTCTCAATACGCAAAAATGAAAAGTGCTACAGGATATGGAATTCAATTAATTACAAATTTCATTAAAGAAAAAGCTAATAAATAATTTCATTTTTTGTAAATTTAAAATCAACTTAAAAACTTAAACCTATGTCTCAAAAACCTTTAAATTTTCTTTGTATTACAACTTATTTTAAAGGTGAACCTTTTTTGGAAAGCTGTAAAAAAGAAGGACATAATGTATACTTATTAACCAAGAAAAAACTTGAAAATGAAAAGTGGCCTTGGAATTCTATAGACGATGTTTTTTATATTGATGATTGGAAACAAGAAGATATTGTTAAAGGAATTGCTTATAAATTTAGAGAAATAAAATTTGATCGTTTTGTAGCTTTAGATGATTTTGATGTTGAAAAAGTAGCACTTTTACGTGAGCATTTTAGAATGCCAGGAATGGGTAGAACAACTGCGCATTATTTTAGAGATAAACTTGCAATGCGAATGAAAGCTGAAGAGGAAGGTGTTAATGTGCCAAAATTTACATCGCTTTTTAGTAATGATGCTATCAATAAGTATGCTGATACAATTCCTGCTCCTTGGCTTTTAAAACCAAGAATGGAAGCTTCTGCAACTGGAATTAAAAAAATTCATTCTAAAGACGAATTATGGCAAATTGTAAATGATTTAGGTGATGAAAGAGACAACTATTTGATAGAAAAATTTGCTCCTGGAGATGTTTTTCATGTAGATGGTTTAAATGTTGATGGAAAAGTAAAATTTGCAAGAGTTAGTAAATATTTAGACACACCTTTTGAAGTAGCTCATGGAGGAGGTATTTTTAGATCTGCAACTTCAGAAATTAGTTCTAAAATAGAAAAAGGTTTGCAAAAAATGAATAAACAGGTTATGAAAGCTTTCGGAATGCAATTTGGAGCTTCTCATACAGAATTTATTCAATCGAAAGAAACTGGAGAATTATTCTTTTTAGAAACATCATCAAGAGTTGGTGGCGCAAATTTGGCTGAAATGGTTGAATATGCTTCTGGCATAAACCTTTGGGGTGAATGGGCTAAAATTGAATCTGCGAATCTTAAAAAAGAGATTTATAAATTACCAAAAACTAAAAATCAATATGCAGGGATTGTAGTTTCTTTAAGCAGATTTGAACATCCAGATACTACCAGTTTTAAAGATGAAGAAATTGTGTGGAGAATGGATTTAAAATGGCATATTGGCTTTATAGTCGTTTCTGATTCTAGCGAAAAAGTATTAGAATTATTAGATAAATATACCCATAGAATTGCAAATGAATTTCACGCGAGTATTCCTGCTCCTGATAAATCTTTGTAAATTTTAATTGGTAAACTTATATCCTGCAAGGTCTATTTTTGACCTTGTAGGTGTTTCTAATAAAATAATTTTTTGATAAATACCTACAAGGTTTTGAAAACCTTGCAGGAAAGTTTTAAGTTTATTGCTCAAAAAAACCTGTGCTACCTCCTACCCAAGTTTTGTCTTTATTGTATTTTACTCCAACCATTTCTCCTTTGCTTAAACGCATTAAATTACTTACAATCTCAGTTTTGTTGGTTTTAGAATTGTGTAACAACATCATTCTAATTTCGCATTTAGCATTTTCATCCATTGTTTGAATTACGGGTGCATACGCAACTTTTTCTTGTAATAAATAATTAGATTTATTGGTGATATCATCTATCATTTTCCGAGTTACGTGAATTTGAACTCCTGCTCCAGCAAAAGAATACAAAGGTTTTAGAACATAATTCTCTAAATCTTCTGGTATCGTTTCTAGTTTGTCTAAATAGAAAGATTTTGGAACAAATTCACCTTTTAAAAGTGGCATTGTGTATTTACTAATTCTATAAAACCAGTTTGGATGTCCAATCCATTCTACATCAACTTCATCTAAAAAATCGAACTCTCTTTCTAAATCGTCTCTTTGAAATAGTTCATCAAAAATTATTCTATTATATATTTTTAAAACTTTTATCTCTTTGCCTTCATCATCAGCATAAAAAAGTTCTTTACCTCTTTTAATTAACTTAGAAATACACAAAATTTTAATGCCTAACTTTTTTTCAGTTGCAAAAAAATCGACAGCAGTTGCTTGTTTCTCTGGCTCAATTTCTAAAAGAATTACTTGTTTCGGATTCGTTTCGCCAACAATTTCTTGTTTTAAAAGCTCAACATATTTTGTTGGATTTATTCCATTTACATGTTGTGAAAAATCTTCTGGAATTACATTCCCGAAATGTTTTTTATACATGCTGCCTAATAATTCCTGAAAAAAATACAACGTTGGGAAACCTTGTAATTCAATTAATTTTGGGGTTAAATCTCCATTTTCGTCTTTACAGATTCCAAAATCGAACTGAATAAATTTAGCATATTCATCTTCATTAGGTACAATTGTATTGGCATCAAAAAAAGCACCATTGGTCAACTCCTTAAAATTTGGTTGATTGATAACAGCCATAATATCATCACAAGCTTTTATCAACTTCTCTTTTAATGCTGCTGGAATAAAAACAGGTGTTTCTGCAATTTTAAATTTTGGAACGTACTTATGTGTATTGATAATATCTTCTAAAAAAAGTTGATACTTTTCTTCAGAAAAATCCTCATTATATAATTTTCTAATTTGATGTATCATTAATAATTAAGATAAAATTAGTGCTTGTTTTTTGCTAATAGCATTTCTTATAAACTTTGGTAAAATAGTTTCATACGTCATAATTAATTTATCTGGATCATCCATTCTATCCATCATTTGCGCATATTTTTCTTCGCCAAAACTACTAATAATTACTTTTTTATTTTCTTCTAAAGCAAAATGATCAGCCATGCTTACAGGATCTGCTTCTGGATGAAATTGTGTACCCACAAACTCATCAGAAAAACGAACAGCCATAATTGCACGCTCTAATTCTACATGAGTTCTAATTTTCTCTAAACTTAAAATAGAAGCTCCTTTTTCTTTAAAAACTTGTAATCTTGGTTGTACTAATTGCCAATCTCTGGAATCTACAGCATAAAAAGGATCATTTAAACCTTCTAATAAAACATCTTTTTTACCTTTTTTTGTTTTATGAACTGGTAAAATACCAAAAGAAGTACTTTTTCTTAATTTAATTTCTCCTAACTCAAAATATTTACACATCACTTGAAAAGAATAACAAATAAAGAATACTGATTTTTTATCATCAGATTCTTTGTTATGATTCCATAAATTTTGCATCAATTCTAAATAAGGTTTTCTCCATAACTCCTCTTCTAAAGGACTTCCTGGACCACCACTTGATATATAAATATCGTACGTATTATCTGGTATTTCACTTTTATGTCTTACATCAAAAATGGTAAAACTCACTTCTTCATGAAAAGTTTCTACGATTTCTTTGATACAACGTAAACCCTGATTTGGGGCATTGTTGTTCATATCTAAAATGGCAACTTTTACTTTCTCGTTATTCATTAACATAAAATACTTAAACTCCTAAAATTGTTTGTTCTGTTATATAATCTACTACCTTTACTAAATCTTTCGTTTCTTCAAAAACCTTTAATTGCCTGTCTGCTCCTGTTCCATTTTCTAATATTTTAAAGATGGATTCTACTTCTTCTCTAGAACCTAAATCGTCTAAAACATCATCTACAAAATCTACAAACTCAGCCATTAAATGTTTTGTTTCGACTTCTTTTTCAAGACCAAAATCAATCATTTTCCCTGCAATTCCATATCTACTTGCTCGCCATTTATTCTCGTTAATTAACGCTCTATGGTACACCATAAAGTTTAAATTATGCGTTCTTAACTTGTATAATTTAGCCACTAAAGCTTGAATTAATGCAGCAATACATACAGTTTCATCAACAGTCATTGGAATATCACAAATACGAACTTCTAACGTTGGGAAAATTGGGTGAATACGAATATCCCACCAAATTTTCTTTGGATTGTCTATACATTTTGTTTTAACCAAAAGGTTTACATAATTCTCATATTGTGCATAGTTATCGAAAACTCCAGGAATTCCTGTTCTTGGAAACTTATCAAAAACCTTTGATCTAAAAGATTTAAAACCTGTATTTCTACCTTCCCAAAAAGGCGAGTTTGTAGACAAAGCATATAAATGAGGTAAAAAATAACGCATGGCATTTACTAAATGTAATGCCATATTTTTATCTTCCATACCCACATGCACATGCAAACCAAAAATTAAATTAGATCTTGCAGTATCTTGTAACTCATTAATTATCTCATCGTATCTAGGATTTGGTGTAATTAATTGCGTTTCCCATTTAGAAAAAGGATGTGTACCTGCAGCACCAATTTTATATCCTAAACCACCTGCAATATCAGAAATTGATCTTCGAAGTCCAGAAATTTGCTGTCTTGCATCTGTAATATCTTCACAAATATTTGTACCAACTTCAACCACAGCTTGATGCATTTCTGCTTTTACTTGGTCGTTTAAAGTTTTGGCGGCTTCTGAAACAATTTTTTGATCGTGAGAAACCAACTCTCTTGTTGCAGGATCAATTACTTGGTACTCTTCTTCTATACCTAATGTAAATTTCATATGGGAAAAAATATTAATGAATAAAGTTAATTAAAATTTAGTCTGTCTCCTTGAGCGCAATCGAAAGGTTTGATAATTATTTAGGAACTAACAAGTTCTCGACTGCGCTCGAACAGACATTTTAAAATTACTTTAAAAAAATCTACTTTTTAGCAGATTTAGATTTTGTTGGAGTTTTTTTCGCTGATGCTTTTTTTACAGGTGCTTTTTTCGCAACCGTTTTTTTAGCAGGCGCTTTCTTTACGGGTGCTTTTTTAGCCACTGCTTTTGGAGCAGCAACTTGATCTGTAACAAAACTTCCCCAAGTTAAATTCATTTGGCCTTTTTTGTATTGTTTTGCTTTTTCAATAGCCATATTTGCAGCATTTTCTACAATCCAATCAAAATTTTCTTGACCTACAGAATGAATATCAGCATCTGGTGCAGGATTACAAAAATCAATAGCATAAGGAATGCCATCTCTTACTGCGAATTCTACTGTATTAAAGTCGTATCCTAAAGCTTTGTTTAAACGAATACAATATTCGTGCACAGTATCTAATATTTTTTGATCAACAGGTTCGCCATCTAAAACATAACGTAAATGATGAGGGTTTCTTGGCTCATATTGCATAATATGTACATTATCAGTTCCTAAAACATAACATCTAAAATATTCTTTAAAATTGATTTCCTCTTGTAGCATCATTACAAGATTCTCTGTTTCTCCATGTTTTTGCCATAAATCTTCAGGATTATCAACTCTATATACACTTTTCCATCCACCTCCATCATGTGGTTTCATATAAGCAGGAAAACCAATAGTTTCAAACATTTTTTCCCAATCAAAAGGATATTTCATGTTTCTAAAAGAGTTTTCAGTAGTATCTGGTGGTCTTTGAGACGTTGGTAAAATAAATGTTTTTGGTACAGGCACTCCCACTTTTTCAGCCAAAGCATTGTTGAAAAACTTTTCATCTGCACTCCACCAAAAAGGATTGTTAATAACAGCAGTTCCTGTAATTGCAGCATTTTTTAAATACGCTCTGTAAAAAGGAACATCTTGCGAAATTCTATCAATAATTACTGCATACTCATCTGATTTTGCTTGTTCTACAGTATCAATTAAAACTGCTTCAGCCATCATATCTTTGATGCCTTGTTCCTTAATTTTCTGATTAACTCTGTCTATAAATGCTTGTGGAAACGTGTTTTCTTGTCCGAATAAAATTCCAATTTTTCTCATAATGCTGTATATATTTTTGTGTTTGTTAGTTGTGTCTTTTTATATTGTTGATAAATAATGAGGAAACATTTGTCTCCAAATTGGCCAATCGTGTTCAGCCCATTTTCGTTCATCAAACCAAAAAGGAATATTTTTATCCGTTAATATTTTTGCTAAATTTTGATTTGCTTCTAAACAAATATCCCAATCGCTTGTTCCTAAAATAATTTTCATATTCCAAAGTTCTGAGTGATTACTACCAGGAAGAAAATCTACAGGATTGTTATAGAAAACATTGTCATCATAATACCCATCTAAAAAAGATTTGATATCAAAAGAACCACTTAAACTAAACATATGGCTTACTCTTTCTGGATGTTTAAATGCAAAGTTTGCTGCATGATACCCACCAAAACTAACACCAGCAACAGCTATTTTTTGCATGCCTCTTTCTTGGCAAATTGGGTTAACAACTTCATCCATAATAAATTTATCATACCAAATATGATTTCTTACACGATCTGCAGGATGAATATTTTTATCATACCAACTTAATTCGTTTATAGAATCTGGACAATAAATCTGCACTAAACCTTCCTCTAAAAACCATTTTGCAGATTCAATTAATTTAAAATCTCTACACTCGTAAAATCGCCCACTAGTAGTTGGAAATAAAACTAAAGGATAACCTGCATGCCCAAAAACCAACATTTCGATATCTTTACTTAATGTTGGTGAATACCATTTGTGATATTGTTCTTTCAATAGATAAGTGTTAAATTAATTTTAAATTTAAAAGTGTAAAATTACACTATTTCAGAGACTTACATTAAATTTTCACGATTATTGATGGTGAATTTTCTATATGTTCTCCATTTTATATATATCTTATAAAATGAGTGCTATAATTATTTAAATGACCATTTTTAAACATAAAAAACTAAATATCTTAAAAAATAATTAAAAAGCGAGGTTTTTGTGTTTTTTTATTTTTTGATTTATGAAGTATGTTTGGCGCCTTTTTTAGTTCAAAGAATGTATTTTCTTATTTTTTAAAGCGCAATAATTAAAATATTGGTTAGAAATACATCTATAATAAAGAAGTTGATTTTTATATATGGTTGTCTTTTTAGTTAAGGAATTAAACTCTTTTAATAAGTTCCTTTTTTTCCTCAATCAACTTTAAAGTTAATTTATTAAACCTGATATACAACAACACTGAAGCCGTTGTTAAACCTGCCAAAAGTCCTAACCAAATACCAAAACTACCATACATATCTTCTTTACCTAAAAAGTAAGAAACAGGAAAACCAACACACCAATAAGATATAAAGGTAAGTATTGTTGGCACTTTAACATCTTGCAAGCCACGCAAAGCTCCCAAGAAAACGACTTGAATACTATCTGAAATTTGGAAAAACGCGGCTACTAATAATAAATCTGCAGCAATTGAAACTACTTCCATGTTATCTGCATAATTTTTGGCATCATTTAAATCCATATAAATGTTTGGTAAACTTTTATGGAAAATAAAGAATAATAATGCAAATAAACTTGCCAATAAAGCACCTAATAAAAAGATAGAAAATGCAATTCTACGCAATTCTTTGTAGTTCTGTAAACCTTTTTGATTCCCAACTCTAATCATAGAAGCCACACTTAAACCCATAGCTACCATAAATGTCATGGAAGATAAATTCAACGCAATTTGATTTGCTGCTTGCGGATTTTTGCCCAACAAACCACTCAACCAAATGGCTGCTGTAAAAATTGCGACTTCAAAAAACATTTGCATCGCACTTAAAGAACCTAAGTTGATAATTTTTTTAATCATCAAACTATCTAAGACAAAGAGTTTTATATCTTTTACAATTTTTGCAGAACGCTCTTTGTAACGCAATAAAACCCACAAATAAATAACCATTACAAAACGTGAAACCAGTGTTCCATAAGCTGCACCAACAATGCCCATTTCTGGAAAACCAAATTTACCAAATATCAAAATATAGTTTAAAACTACGTTTACAATATTTGCTAATAAAGTAGCATACATTGGGTATTTGGTCATCGACATTCCATCGCTAAATTGCTTTATTGCTTGGAAAATTATCAACGGAATTAAAGAAAATGCCACTAAATCTAAATACGGAATTGCCAGTGCTACAACTTCTTCTGGCTGTTGCATTAAATACATTAATGGTTTTGAAAAAAACACCAAAAGAAATAATATAATACCTAATGTTGTGCATAAAAACAAACCACTTTTATAACCAGATCTTGCTTGTTGTAGATTATCAGACGAATCTGCTTCTGCAATAATTGGTGTAATTGCCGTTGAAAAACCAATTCCAATAGACATTGCAATAAACATAAAACTGTTTCCTAAAGAGACTGCTGCTAGTTCTGCAGTTCCTAATTGGCCAACCATAATATTATCTACAAAAGCCACAAAAGTGTGCCCTAACATGCCCAACATTACAGGTGCTGCTAGTTTTAAATTGTATTTAAATTCTGATGTATATTGTGTGATGTTCACGGTTTATGCTTGCTTTTTTCAGTGGGCAAAAATACAATTAGTTATCAATACAAATAGTGTGTATCTTAAAAAATAAAAGCATAAAAAAACCACTTTTAGGGAAAGTGGTTTTAAAATTATATTAAATTTTACTAATAAGATTAAGATTTTGGTAATAAGACACTATCTATAACGTGAATTACACCATTAGATTGATTTACATCTGCGATTGTCACAATTGCTTTACCCCCATTTTCATCAGAAATATAAACTTTTTTGTCTTTCATCCAAGCTGTAATAGTTCCTCCACTAACAGTTTTAATTGCTACTTTTCCGTCATTATCTTTAATCATTTTAATTAAATCTGCAGCACTAACTTTGCCAGCAACTACGTGATACGTTAAAATTGTTTGTAATTGCTTTTTGTTTTCTGGCTTTAATAAAGTTGCAACAGTTCCTTCTGGCAAGATTTCAAACGCTTTATTGATTGGTGCAAAAACAGTAAAAGGGCCATCTCCTGATAATGTTGCTACTAAGTCTGCTGCTTTTACTGCTGCTACAAGTGTTGTATGATCTTTAGAGTTTACAGCATTTTCTATAATATTTTTAGTTGGAAACATTTCTGCTCCACCAACCATTTTAGTGTTTTGAGCAAAATAGGTTTGTCCTATAAATAATGTAAAAATAAAAATTGACGCTTTTAAAAAATTTGATTTGTTCATAATGATAAATTTATTTAGTATTAATTAATTTTTGTGTTACCCTTATATTTACGCATAGAATGAAGTTACGGTTTTGTATAATTGTTAAAAAAGTATTAAATCGAAAGCAATACTTAAAATTAAGGATGTTTTAGATATTATTTTTTAGGGATTGATTTAATTATTCTTACTTTTGGATATCAATAAAAAAAATAAATAAAATGGCAGATATTACATTAAAAGGAAACGCAATAAGTACCATAGGAGATTTACCAAAAATGGGCAGCAAAGCACCAAGTTTTACATTAACAACTGTAGATTTATCGCATAAATCTTTATCAGATTATGAAGGTAAAAATATCATTATGAATATTTTTCCAAGTGTAGATACTGGTATTTGTGCAATGTCTGTAAGAGAATTTAATGAAAAAGCATCTGGTTTAGAAAATACTGTAGTTTTATGTATTTCTAAAGATTTACCTTTTGCACAGGCTCGTTTTTGTGCTGCAGAAGGTTTAGATAATGTTGTAATGCTATCTGATTTTGCCAAAGGAAATTTTGGAAAAGATTACAAACTAAACATTGCAAATGGACCAATGGCAGACTTGCATTCTAGAGCAATTGTTATTGTAAACCCAAAAGGAATTGTTACCTACACACAACAAGTTCCTGAAATTGCTGAAGAACCAAATTACGAAGCTGCTTTAAAAGCTATTTAAAAAATGAAAAATCCTAATGATGGTTTTTTAAGAGGTAGAGTTAGAAGTTTAAAATTTGCCTTTAAAGGTTTATGGATTTTAATGACTACTGAAGACAGTATTAAAGCACAATTATTTTTCGCTTTAATTGCAACTATCTTAGGGTTCGTTTTTAATATTTCTGAAATGGAATGGGCTGTACAATGTTTAGCAATTGGTTTAGTTTTAGTTGCTGAAGCTGCAAATTCTGCTATCGAAGAAGTTGCCGATTTTATTCATCCAGAATTCCACGTAAAAATAGGATTAATTAAAGATATTGCTGCAGGTGCACCAACATTTGCAGCTTTAATCTCTTTAATTATTGCTGGTATTATTTATGTTCCAAAAATTTCTTTGTTGTTGTAAGCAAAAATGTATCTTTACCCTCTAAAAATTTACTTTTATTTTTAATGGCCAAAAAGAAGCAAATCTTAAAAAAACCAACAGTTAACAAAGAAATTAAAGCGGATAAAAAAAATAGTTTTTTTTCTTATTTTAAAACAAGACAAGCACAAACCATTTTTGGTTTTTTCTTGATGTTATTCGCATTTTTTTTGGGCATTGCCTTTATTTCCTTTTTTTTTAATTGGCAAGAAGACCAAAGTACTTTAAATTATTTAACAGATAAATCTGTAAAAAGCAGTAATTTATTAGGTAAGATTGGTGCCAATTTAAGTCACTTTTTTATTTACGATGGTTTTGGTTTAGCAGCTTTTATAATTGCTTTTCAAATTTTTATGTCAGGATTTTATATTTTGATAAAACAAAAATTCTCGAAAGTTATTATTTCTTGGAATTGGAGCTTAGTAGCCATGCTTTGGATTTCTGTAACGCTTGGTTTTTTACATCAAAAATATGCACTTTTATCTGGGGTTATTGGTTTTGAAATTAATGAATATTTACAAACTTTTATTGGTAAAACTGGCTTAACAATTGTTTTAATCTTTTTATTCTTAACCTATTTAATTGTTCGTTATAAAGTTAATATTGATGCTTTTATTGAAAAAATGAAGCAAAAAAGAATTGAAAGAACAGAAAGACAAGCTTTAGAAAAAGAAGAAATATCAATAGAAAAAGAATCTAATAAAATTGATACAAAAGAAAAGGTAAAAGAAGTTGTTGCTGATACAAAAACTAAAAAATCGGAATTTGAATTAAGTGTAGATAATTTAAAACCTACAATTTCTAAACATTCTGATGTTAAAACTGCTAAAGAAAAACTTACCTTATTAATTGAAGAAAAACCTGCAACAGAAATTCAAGTAGAGGAAACTGTTGGAGATATGAATGATGTTGGAATAGACATTGCTATTGCAAGAGAAGAAGAATCATCTACAGAAAATTTATCAGATAAAATATTACAAGATTTTGGTGAGTTTGATCCTACTTTAGAATTATCTAATTTTAAGTTCCCAACTTTTAATTTACTGAAACAATATAATGAGAGTATTTCTATTGATCCTGAGGAATTAGAAGCCAATAAAGACAGAATTGTAGATACTTTAAAAAATTATAAAATTGGAATTGCAGAAATAAAAGCGACTGTTGGACCAACAATTACCTTATATGAAATTGTACCAGAAGCTGGAATTAGAATCTCAAAAATTAAAAACTTAGAAGATGATATTGCCTTGTCTTTATCAGCTTTAGGAATTAGAATTATTGCTCCAATTCCTGGAAAAGGAACGATTGGTATTGAAGTTCCAAACAAAAAATCGACTATTGTTTCTATGCATTCTGTAATAACCTCAAAGAGATTCCAAGAATCTCATATGGAATTACCAATTGCATTAGGTAAAACAATTAGTAACGAAACATTTGTGGTAGATTTAGCAAAAATGCCTCACCTTTTAATGGCAGGAGCAACTGGTCAAGGAAAATCGGTGGGTTTAAATGCAGTTTTAACATCACTCTTATATAAAAAACACCCAGCAGAAGTTAAGTTTATTTTGGTAGATCCAAAGAAAGTAGAACTTACTTTATTCAACAAAATTGAGCGTCATTATTTGGCAAAATTACCAGATGTTGAAGAAGCAATTATTACAGACACTACCAAAGTTGTACATACGTTAAATTCGCTTTGTATTGAAATGGATAATCGTTACGATTTGCTAAAAGCAGCCATGGTTCGTAACATTAAAGAATACAATGCGAAATTTAAACAACGAAAATTAAATCCTAATGAAGGGCATCAATTTTTACCTTATATTGTTTTGGTAATTGATGAATTTGCAGATTTAATTATGACTGCTGGTAAAGAAGTAGAAACGCCAATTGCACGTTTAGCACAGTTGGCAAGAGCTATTGGAATTCATTTAATTGTAGCAACACAAAGACCTTCTGTAAACGTAATTACTGGTATTATAAAAGCGAACTTTCCAGCAAGAATTGCATTTAGAGTAACTTCTAAAATAGATTCTAGAACCATTTTAGATGCTGGTGGAGCAGATCAATTAATTGGACGTGGAGATTTATTATATACAGCAGGAAACACATTAAGCAGAATACAATGTGCTTTTGTAGATACTCCTGAAGTAGAGAAAATAACCGATTTTATTGGTTCTCAAAAAGCATATGCTGATGCTTATTTATTGCCAGAATATGTAGATGATGAAAGTGGCACAAGTATTGATATTGATATTGAAGATAGAGATAAGTTATTTAAAGATGCAGCAGAAATTATTGTAACTGCGCAACAAGGTTCAGCTTCTTTATTACAAAGAAAATTAAAATTAGGCTACAATAGAGCTGGTAGATTAATTGACCAGTTAGAGGCTGCTGGCATTGTTGGCGGTTTTGAGGGCAGTAAAGCAAGACAAGTTTTAGTACCCGATTTTGTGGCTTTAGAACAATTATTAGAAAACGAAAAGAATTAAACAAATACTTTTATTTAAAAAAAGGAAATTAGAGAAATATGAAAAAAATAACAATTTTATTTTTAAGTTTATTTTTAACAACCATTACATTTTCACAAAACTCAGCAAAAGCAAAATCTTTGTTGGACGAAGTTTCTGCAAAAATGAGTGCTTATAACAATATGTACTTAGGTTTTAGCCAAACATTAAGCAACAAAGAAGCTGGCATAAAAGAAGGTGATGAACCACCAATTAGAGGAGAAATTAATTTGCAAGGAGAAAAATATAACTTAAATTATTTAGGGAATAATTTTATTTACGATGGTAAAAACTTGTATGTAATTAATAACGAAGAAAAAGAAATTTCCATTACTTCTGGAGATATGAGTGGAGATGATGGTTTTATTTATCCATCAAAATTATTAACTTTTTACAAAGAAGGCTATAATTTTGAAATGGGAAAATTAGAGAACATTAATGGAAGAAACATTCAGTTTGTAACTTTAAACCCTATAGATAGCGATTCTGATATTGTAAAAGTAGAATTAGGTATTGATGCAAAAACAAAGCACATTTACAAGTTGATTCAAACAGGTTCTAATGGAGCAAAAACAAGTTTTGTAATTACTACTTTTAAAAGCAATCAACCTTTATCAAATAACTTTTTTACGTTTGATAGACAAAAATATGTAAGTCAAAAATACACCATTGATTAATTATAAATATTATTTCAATTAACAATAAATTAGTAGCATCTTATCTTTTAAGATGCTACTTTTGTTTTTTTTATGAAAATATTAGATAAATACATTTTAAAGAGCTTTTTAGTTCCTTTTGTAGCTACATTTTTAATTGTACTATTTGTATTGGTAATGCAAACTTTATGGCAAGCTTTCGAGAATATTGCTGGTAAAGGAATTAGCGTTATTTTTATACTAAAATTTTTATATTACACTACTTTAATGATTATTCCACAAGCATTGCCAATTGGCGTGCTTTTGTCATCTATAATGGCATTGGGTAATTTAGGCGAGAATTATGAGTTTGCAGCTGCAAAATCTGCAGGAATTTCTTTACAAAGATTGGTAAGGCCAATCGCATTTTTAGCTATTGCCTTAAGTGGAATAAACTTCTTATTCCTAAATAATATTTTTCCGTATGCAAATTTAAAACAGAAAAATTTGTACTTGAATATCAAAAAGAAAAAACCAGCTATGGCTTTAGTTGCTGGTAGTTTTAATGCGGATATTCCCGGATTTCAAATTAAATTCGATGAAAAATATGGGGAAGATGAAAATCTTTTAAAGAACGTATTAATTTACGATTTAAAAGGCAACAAAGGAAATCAAAAAGTAATTACTGCAGAAAGGGGAAAAATAGTTACAGAAGAAGGAAGTAGATATATGACCTTTATTTTATACGATGGTAATTATTATGAAGAACACGTAAAATCTGCAAGGACGCTTGCAAAAAGGCAAAAAATGGCAGCCTCAAATGCTACTTTTAAAGAATATGAATTTAATATTGATATTGGTGATGCTCTAGACCAAGGAACCTTAGATACTATAGTTTCTTCTACAAGTGCAATGATGCTAACTTTACAACAAATTAAAGACACCATTCCTGAGTTAAAAAGAAGTTATGACGAAACCTTAGAGCTTCGTGCAAAAAATATTTACACAACTATACAGGCAAAAGAATTATATCAATATCCAGACTCTTTAAAAAAAGAAGATTTAGAACCAATTATCATCGATAATTTTGAAGTTCAAGAAAAAATTACAATCCTAAATGCAGCAATTACAAAAGCAAGTAGACTCAGTAATACCTTAAAAAATACCACAGTTCAAATAAAATATTCGCGCAAAGTACTTAACTTTTTCGATACAGAATATTACAACAGAATGGCATTTTCACTTTCTTGTATTATTTTGTTTTTTATTGGTGCTCCTTTAGGCTCTATCATTAGAAAAGGTGGTTTTGGTTTGCCCATGATTTTAGCAATTGCTGTGTATGTAATTTACTTTTTTGCAAATACTTTTGGTAAAAACTTGGCAGAAGAAAGTTCCATATCATCATTTTTAGGCTCTTGGATTTCTGCAATTATCATGGTTCCTGTCGCAATTTTATTAACAAGAAGAGCCACAAAAGATAAAGGAATATTTAACATAGATTCCTTTTTACAACCTATTACAAAATTTTTTAAAAAAATATTCTCCAAAAAAACGGAAAAAATATGACCACGCAAACACTTCATAAAAGTACACAATTAAACACCATAGAAGATGCTATTAACGACATTAGAAATGGCAAAGTTATTATTGTTGTTGATGATGAAAACCGTGAAAATGAAGGTGACTTTTTAGCAGCCGCAGAAAAAGCAACGCCAGAAATGATTAATTTTATGGCAACTCATGGTAGAGGATTAATTTGTGCGCCTTTAACAGAAAAACGTTGTAAAGAATTGGAGTTAGGAATGATGGTTAGCAACAACACAGACCCAATGGAAACTGCTTTTACGGTTTCTATAGATTTACGTGGAAAAGGTGTTACTACAGGAATTTCTGCATCAGACAGAGCTTTAACAATACAAGCTTTAATTCAAGAAGATACAAAACCTTTCGATTTGGCAAGACCAGGACATATTTTTCCTTTAAAAGCTAAAGAAGGTGGTGTTTTAAGAAGAACAGGACACACAGAAGCTGCCATAGATTTTGCAAGATTAGCGGGTTTACAACCAGCTGGAGTTATTGTAGAAATTATGAATGAGGATGGAACTATGGCACGTTTACCACAACTTTTAAAAGTGGCTAAAAAGTTTGATATTAAAATTGTTTCTATTGAAGATTTGGTGGCTTATAGAATGGAACACGATTCTTTAATCGATAAAAAAGAAGATTTTGAAATTGATACCCGTTTTGGAAAATTTAGACTAAGAGCATATCAACAAACCACAAACGATCAAGTTCATATTGCCTTAACCAAAGGAACTTGGACTAATGAAGAAGGTGTTTTAACAAGAATAAACTCAACATTAGTAAATAATGATATTCTAGGAACGTTAACCAACAATCCTGATAAAAAACTAGATAAAATGTTTAAGGTTGTGAATGACGAAGGAAAAGGTGCCATTTTATTTATCAATCAAAAAAATGAATCTAAAAACTTATTGAGTAGATTGAACATTTTAAAAGAAAATCAGAAAAAAGGAGAAACAAAAGCGCCTGCAATTGGTATGGATCAAAGAGATTTTGGAATTGGTGCGCAAATTCTACACGATCTAAACATCAGCAAATTAAAATTGGTAACAAATACACAACAAACAAAACGTGTTGGTATGATTGGTTATGGATTAGAAATTGTGGATTATGTTCAGTATTGATTCAAGGTTTAATATTCAAGATTCAAACACAGATTTAGTGAAAATTCTTGTGAAATAAAGTTGACACGAATTTCACGGATTTTCACTGATAATTAACGTTAGAATTTCTTGTTTTTTCTTTGCGGACTTTGCGTTTAGTTTTAGACATGAATTACACAAATTTCACTAAAACTCTTGCTCAATAAAGTTGACACGGATTTCACGGATTTTCACTGATGATTGAGGTTAAAATTTTCTTGATTTTTTCTTTGCTTTCTTTGCGAAAAAACTTGGCGGACTTTGCGTTTAATTTTTGACACAGAGAAACGCAGAGATTTGCACAGAGAATCACAGAGATTATAGTTTTACTCGGATTTTACAGTTTTAATAAAACAAATTAACGCAAAATTTTCCCCTTTTGAGGAATTAAAGGGGCATTCCTGTTTCTATTTCAACTGGCTTTTTATGCTGTTGAAACAACCTTGCTGTTAAATCACCTTTTAAAATAATTTCATCACCATTTACTTCTAGCCAACTTCCTTCACGCAAACCTAAAACATCCATAGTATTAAAAACATGAAACTCTTTTATTCGGGTTTCTCTGGTTTCACCTTTGTGTTTTGATCCTACAATTGGGTCTAAATAATGGGCATTGATGTTAAATGGAATACAACCCAAAGTTGTAAAACTTGGCGGATATACAATGGGCATATCATTGGTATTCATCATATTAATACCACAAATATTACTACCTGCACTTGTACCTAAATATGGTGTTCCGTTTTCTAAAACGTTTTTTAAGGTTAATAAAACATCGTTTTTATAGAGTTGATTTACCAACTCAAATGTATTTCCACCACCAGTAAAAATAGCCTCAGCTTTTAAAATGGCTTCTTTTGGGTTTTCAAATTCATGAATGCCAACAACATCAATCTTAATTTTAGCAAAAGCATTTTTGGCAATTTTAGTGTACTCAGTATAAGTAATTCCACTAGGTCTTGCATAAGGAATAAACAAAATGGTTTTTACATTCACAAAAAAAGATTGTAATGTTGGTAATAAATATTCTAAATATCCACTTCCGTAAATTGTTGAAGTACTTGCTACTAACAGTTTTTTCATTTTGCAAAGTTACTATTTATGAATTCATTTAAAAGTAGTATTTTTGTAAAAATAATTGAGTTTTTAATCCTTAATTAAACAAAAAATTCAATTTTAAACAAAAATTATGAAAACAAAAATTTTAATTGCAACTGTACTAATTTCTTTTTTATATTCTTGTAGCGTAAATAACTCCTCAGATGTTGTTGTTCCTGCTCCAGATTTAGTGGGAACTTGGAATTTAACAAGTGTTACTATGGATAATGCTGTTTTGAGTGTAACAAGTCCTGTAATTACAACTTTAACAGGTGAAGGATTTGGTAAAAATTTAAATGCAAGCATGACTTTTACTGAAAACCCAAATAATGTAGTAATTGATGGCAACTTTGTGTTTCAATTAACCTACAAAGATGCTAATAGCCAAGAATCTACTGAAGATCTTCTTTTAGACAATCTATTTTTTAACGATACTTTTGGTTTTTTATCTAGTTCTTGGACTTTGAACGATAATATTTTAACCTTAAATGAAGGTGGAGAACAATTAAATATTAACGTAATATCTTACATTGGTAATGTAATTACAATTGAAACAGACGTAAATAAAGCAATTACTGTAGATAATGTAACATCTACTGTTACAGGAAAAGCGCTGTTAACAATAGAGAAACAGTAAAACATCTAGAAATTATTCTTAAAAGCATCATAAATTTTATGATGCTTTTTTCGTTTAACAAAAGTTTACAATTGTATTAGTATATTTTTAAGAAGTAGTTCTCCTTTCTTTGTAAGTATGAGAAATCAACCACTACTCTACTTACTACTTTTTTGTACATTTAGTTATGCACAAAAATCAAATCAAATAACTACAGGACAAGTTTTTTTTGACAAAGAACCTGTTGCTGATGTTCATATTGTAAATAAAAAATCCAATAATGGAACTATTTCTAATGATTTTGGTTTGTATGAAATTTCTGTTTCAATTGGCGATGTTTTAGAATTTTCTCATCTGAATTTTATGACGGAAAATATTGTAGTTACCAAAGAAATTTTAGCACAAGAAATTTATAAAATTACTCTAAAATTAAAAACGTACGAATTAGAAGAAATTATTATCGAAAAACAAAAGGGAATTTTTTATGTAGATCCAGAAATAATGACTGGTCCAATTGTAAACGCTCAAACCTTAAATTTACCTTATGCCAAATCAAAAGCAAAAAAAGATGACAATATTGTAAAAATGAGTTCTGGAGCTGTTGTTAGTTTGGATAATTTAATTGGTGCTTTAAATGGGGATAACAGACGTAAAAAAATACTTAAAAAAATTAGTACTGAAGATAAAGTAATATCCAAAATAAGAAAATATTACACAGATGATTTTTTTATTACTGACTTAAAAATTAAGCAAGAAAACATCAATCCTTTTTTAAATTATTGTTTTAAAAAGAATATTATTACATATTATAATGAAAAAGACTTGTTGAAATTAACATCAATTTTAATGACAGAAAGTAAAAGTTTTCCTCAAGACAAAACCGAAATCACATGGCTTCAAAAAAATTAATGATTTTAACATAAGTTTAAAAGCTGTTTTACAAAATCTTATAGAAAAAAAAGCGAAATTTGTTAGAACTAACTTAGGCTATGATCAAAAAACTACTATTTTTTATATTTCTTTTTTCGATATCAATCCATGTTTTTTCTCAAGAAAAAAGACAATTAATTCGAGGAAAAGTACAAGATTCTATTGGTATTGTTAAAAATGCGAACATCATCAACCTAAAAACAAAACAAGGTACTTTTTCTAGTGATGAGGGTTTCTATAGAATATTTGTTTCTAAAGGCGATACTTTAAGTTTTTCTTCTGTGCAACATTTGCCAAAAAAAATAGTTATAACAGAAAAGATTTTAGAACAAAATGGCACCAATGTTTTGCTAAAATCAAACATTTATGAGTTAGATGAGTTCGATTTAAAAAGACATAATTTAATGGGCAGACTGGGTATAGATTCTAAAGATGTGCCTAGAGATGTGCAAGATTCTTTATTAAGAAACGTTATGGATTTTTCGAATGTTAATTTTGCTGAAAAGGATTTTTCAATTGATGAAATTGAAAAAGTAAGACCACCAATTGTAAACACAATGGCTGGCTCCATACCTATGGCTGGTGCAGGTGCAACTGCTGTAATTCCTTTTCAAGGTTCAGCTAAATTATGGGCTTTAAGAAAAAAATTGGCACAAAAAAAAGCGTTTCCTTATAAAATATTATCTGAATTAGGAGAAAAATTTTTCTTTGATGATTTAAAAATTCCTGTAGATAGATATTTTCACTTTTTAGAATATTGCAATCCTTTAGGAATTGAAAATTTACATAAAGAAGGACGACAATTAGAAGTCATTAAAATTTTAAGAGCAGAAAGCGAACCTTATTTGAAGCTTATAGAAGAGTGAAAAAAATAACTTTCCTTTTTTTTATAATCACAATTAGTTCTTTTAGCCAAAAAACAAAACCAATTTACGGCACAGTTGTAGATTCTTTAGGTGTTGTAAATGATGCCAATATTTATAATAAAAACTCCAAAATTGGTACAAATTCTACGCAAAAAGGCGATTTTAAAATCTATTGTAAATTAGGGGATACCTTAGTTTTTAGCTCTGTTCAACATCAAACAAAAGAATATATTGTTAACCAAGGCAGTTTTGTAAGTTTCAATTTTAAAATTTATTTAGCTTTAAAAACCTATGAATTAGATGAATTTGAACTTAAAAAACATAACCTTTCAGGAGTTTTAGCTTTGGATGTATCTCAAGTAAAAGAAAATGAAAACGAGATTAGTGCAGTTTCACTTGGCTTGCCAAATGCTGGCATTCCTAAATTAAAGCCTATTGATAGAAAAATTTATACGGCCAGCACAAGCAATGGAATGATTCCTTTAGATTTGATTTTAAATACCCTTAATGGCACTATAAAAAGGTTAAAAAATCAAAAGAAAATTATTGAAGATAATGAAGATGTAGCAGAACTTTACAGCGAATATAAATTTAATTTAGGTGCAGATTTTAAAATTGCTAAAGAAGATGAATACAGATTTTTATATTATTGCAGAAGCGATTCTTCTTTTATTGCTGAACGTTCAAAAACCAAATTTGAGTTTATAAACTTCTTAAAATTGAAAGCAAAAGAGTTCAATCAGCTAAAAAATGATTAATTTGGCTCAATAATTGATTTTTATCTTTTCATGAAAACAAAACACACTTTATTAATACTTTTTATCATTCCACTTTTATCGTTTACAACGCACAAATATTATTTGAGTTTAACACAACTTACCTATAAAAGCGAGTCAAAATCAATACAAATTATTATGAACGTTTTTATGGATGATATTGAGCTCGCTTTGAATAAAGATAATGATATCGATTTGCAATTAACTACCAAAAAAGAACTAAAAAATAATGATGTTTATTTTGAAAATTACTTAAAAGAAAAACTCCTTTTTAAAGTGGATGGAAAAGCAAAAAACTTTAATTATATTGGCAAAGAATATGAAGGAGATCTAGTTTATTTTTATCTCGAAATAGAAAATATTAACCAATTAGAAACCATACATGTTACTAATAACATTTTAACAAAGCATTTTCCTGAACAACAAAATTTAGTAAAATCGAAAGTCGGTAAAAAAAATAAAAGTGTTTTACTTACTAAAGATGAAAATACGACTACTCTAAAATTTTAATTAAAAACCAACTATTAAACACACCATTTATGAAAAAACTCAGTTTTTTATTTTTTTCCTTTTTATTTGTAGCCACTTCTTATGGGCAGATTACAAAACAAGGGCACACAAATCAAAATAAATTTAGGAAGTTAAAACAAGAATTACCAACGCCTAATTTAGAGAGAACAGCTTCTGGAGCACCAGGAACAGCCTATACCCAACAGAAGGTAGATTATAGTATGGACATCATTTTAGATGATGAAAACACCAAAATTACAGGTGCAGAAACCATTACATATCACAATAATTCTAAAGATGATTTAGCGTATTTATGGGTTCAGTTAGATCAGAATATGAGAGCTAAAGATTCTAAAACTCCAGATATTTCCCCAAACTCGATTCCAGATAAATTAAGCAAAAGCAGGTTTGAAAAAAATTATGTAGAGGAAGCATTTGATGGTGGATTTAACATAATGAGCGTTACCAATATGGATGGTTCTAAACTTTCCTATACCATTAACCAAACCATGATGCGTATTAATTTACCAAATCCTTTAACATCTGGAGCAACCTTTAAATTTAATATTGAATGGTGGTATAACATCAACAATCATAGAACTGATGGAGGAAGATCTGGTTATGAGCATTTTCCTGAAGATGGTAATAACAATTATGTAATTGCACAATTCTACCCAAGAATGTGTGCTTATGATAATGTAGAAGGTTGGCAAAATGACCAGTTTTGGGGGCGAAGTGAATTCGCACTAGAATTTGGAGATTTTACAGTAAATATTACAGTTCCTGAAGACCACATGTTAGGAGCAACAGGAGTTTTACAAAACCCAAAAGATGTTTTCTCTAAAAAAGAATTAAAAAGAAGAGAAGAAGCAAGCAAAAGTTTTGACGAGCCTGTAATTATTAGAACACAAGAAGAAGCAGAAAAGATTGAAAAATCAAAAGCTACAAAAACTAAAACTTGGAAATTTATTGCAGAAAATGTGCGTGATTACGCTTTTGCAACGTCAAGAAAATTTATTTTTGATGCAATGGCTGTAAATATAAATGGTAGAACAGTAATGGCAGAATCTTTATACTCTAAAGAAGCAAATCCTTTATATGGAGACCATTCTACAAGAGCTGTTGCACAAACTTTAGAAACCTATTCTCGATACACGTTTGATTATCCTTACCACAAAGCAATTTCTGTAGATGGACAAATGGGTATGGAATATCCACAAATTTGCTTTAATCCTGGAAGACCAGATTTAGAAGATGGTGGTTATTCTGATAGAATGAAATACAGAATGGTTAAAGTTACAATTCATGAAGTTGGGCATAATTTTTTCCCAATGATTGTAAATTCTGATGAAAGACAATGGACTTGGATGGATGAAGGTTTAAACTCATATATGGAAATGTTAGCGGAATTAGATTATGATAAAGACTTCCCTATTGTTAGAGGATATCCTAAAAATATTGTAAAATATATGGCTGGAGATCAATCTAAAATTGCGCCAATTATGAGCAAAGGAGATAATGTCTATGAATTTGGAAACAATGCGTATGGAAAACCTGCAACTGCTCTTTGGATTTTAAGAGAAACTATTATGGGTAAAGAATTATTTGACCACGCTTTTAAGACATATTCTCAAAGATGGATGTTTAAGCGTCCTTCTCCAGCAGATTTTTTTAGAACCATGGAAGATGCTTCTGGTGTTGATTTAGATTGGTTTTGGAGAGGTTGGTTTTACACCACTGATGTTACAGATATTGGAGTTAAATCAGTAAAAAAATTCAGCACAAAAGAAGTTGAAGATGCTGTTGAGTTTGTAGAAGATGCTTCAGAAGGTTTAGGATTTGCCAACAATCAAAGCAAATATCATTATGAAATTACCTACGAAAAACCAGGAGGTTTGGTAATGCCAATTATTGTTGAATTTACGTATAATGATGGTTCTAAAGAAAGAAAAACATATCCTGCTCAAATTTGGAGATATACAGATGATGAAGTCACCAAAGTATTTTCATCAACAAAACAAATAGCAAGCATTATGATTGATCCAGATTTAGAAACTGCAGATGTAGACACATCTAATAACAGTTTTCCAAGACAAAATGCTGATAAATTTGATCAGTTTAAAGAAAAAGTAAAACAGTAAAAAAGTAGGCAGTTTGCAATATATAAGAAGCAATAATTCTTTTTATTTCAAACTGCTAGTTACTAAAGACTGAAGACTGTTGACTCTGGACTAAAAAAAGATAAAGGTTTGTTAAAATTTTAACAAACCTTTATCTTTTTGGTTACTTATTGTAAATTTAGCCCAAATAAATTCAAACAAAACAAATGAAAAAAATCTATTTATTAGTATTTTCTTTATTCTTTGTAGCAACAGCAACCTTTGCTCAAGAACAAAAGGAAGAAAAGAAAACACAACAAGGACACACAGATCAAAACAAATTCAGACAAATGAAGGACGTTTTGGCTACTCCAAACGATCAGCATACAGCTTCTGGTGCTCCAGGTCATCAATACACCCAACAAAAAGTGGATTATGTAATGGATATTCGTTTAGATGAAAGTGAAAATAAAATATATGGTGATGAAAAAATTACATATCATAACAATTCTAAAGATGTTTTAGAATATTTATGGGTGCAATTAGATCAAAACATGAGAGCAGACGATTCTCAAACTCCTTTAGCAAAATCTAATGGAGCAGCTGCTTTTATTACTCCAGAAAACTTTAAAAGTACCTTTATGAAAGAAGGGAAAGGTTTTGGTTTTAACATCGAAAAAGTTGAAACTGATGGTAAGCCTTTATCACACTTAATCAACAGAACAATGATGCGTATTAATTTACCAAAAGCATTGGCTCCTGGAGATAAATTTGATTTCAGAATTAAATGGAATTATAAAATAAACGATATTAATAAAGATGGTGGACGTTCAGGTTTAGAATCTTTTGAAGATGGAAATAACAATTATACAATTGCTCAGTTTTTTCCAAGATTAGCGGTTTATAATAATGTAGAAGGATGGCAAAATATGCAATTCTGGGGCAGATCTGAATTTGCTTTAGAATTTGGAGATTATGAAGTAAACTTAACTGTACCTGCAGATCATATTGTAGAAGCTACTGGTTCTTTACAAAATGAAAAAGATGTGTTAACAAAAACACAACGTAATCGTTTTGAAAAAGCAAGAAAAAGTTTCGATAATCCTGTAGTTATTGTTACACAAGAAGAAGCAGAAAAAACTGAAAAAGGACGTGCAACTGGCACAAAAACTTGGAAATTTAAAGCTGAAAAAGTTAGAGACTTTGCTTTTGCAACTTCAAGAAAATATATCTGGGATGCAATGGCTGTAAATATTAATGGAAAAACTGTAATGGCTACTTCATTATATCCTAAAGAAGGAAATCCTTTATGGGAAGAGCACTCTACAAGAGCTGTTGCAACAACTTTAATTGAGTATTCTAAATTAACATTCGATTATCCTTATCCTAAAGCTGTTTCTGTACATTCAGAAAGACAAGGAATGGAATACCCAATGATTTGTTTCAACTTTGGTCGTCCAAATCCTGATGGAACCTATTCTGACAGAACAAAAAAAGGAATGATTGGTGTAATTATTCACGAAGTTGGTCATAACTTTTTCCCAATGATTGTAAATTCTGATGAAAGACAATGGACTTGGATGGATGAAGGTTTAAACTCTTTTGTTGAAATTTTAGCAGAAGATGTGTATGATGCAGAATTATTCGCATCAAACCCAGCAAAAAATATTACACGTTATATGGGTGGAGATCAATCTAATATCTCTCCTATTATGTCTCAAGGAGATTATGTAAAACAATTCGGACCAAATGCATATTCTAAACCAGCTGCTGGTTTGTATATGTTGCGTAAAACAATTATGGGTCCAGAATTATTTGACCATGCTTTTAGAACCTATTCTCAAAGATGGATGTTTAAACACCCAACTCCAGAAGATTTCTTTAGATCTATGGAAGATGCTTCAGCAATGGATTTAGATTGGTTCTTTAGAGGTTGGTTTTATACAACTGATGTAACTGACATTGGTATTAAGGAAGTTAAGCCTTTATATTTAACTGATAAACCAAGTGAAAGAGTTACAAAATTAAAAGAGCAATACAAGCAGTATTTTGATAATTTAGGTGAGTTAGTGTACATTACAGATAATAAAGAAGATGCAAATGCAAATGCTATGGACAAATATGTTGATGGTGAAGAAGTTCCTTCTTTTATGTATTCTGTTGAATTTGAAAAGCCAGGAGGTTTGGTAATGCCATTGATTGTTGAATTAACCTATGCTGATGGTACAAAATCGAAACAAACATTCCCTGCTCAAATTTGGATGCAAGATGATGCAACTGTAAGAAGAGTATTTTCTTCTACACAAGAAATCACAAAAATTACTGTAGATCCAGATATGGAAACTGCAGATGTTGATACTTCTAACAACAGTTGGCCAAAACCAGAAACTGATAAGTTTGATCAATTTAAAGAAAAAGTAAAAGAATAAGTTTTTAGTTTTTCTGATAAAAGAAAACCTCACAATTATGTATGTAATTGTGAGGTTTTTTTTGGTTTTAAGTTATGATATTATTTAAGTTTTAAACCTAATTGAAAATGAAAACCATTACAATTAGTTTTAGCTTTTAGACCTTTTGAGAGAAATCACACAGAGTTGGAACGTTTTTTGTTAGCAAGTTTATGAGACTTCTCTTAAAATTAAAGTGACACTATTGTGAGTAAAAAAAACTAAAAATTTCCATCCAGTTTTGTCCTCGAATTACGTAACTTTTACAATTTCGACCCTTTGGGAGAAATCACACAGAGTTAGAAAGTTTTGTGTTATCAAACTTATGAGACTTCTCTTAAAATTAAAGCGACTCTGTTGTGAAGAAAAACAAAAAATTTCATATGATTTCGTGTTTTCAATCTTTTTGGAAAAACCACTATAAAATATAATTACAGTTTTAATTAATAAACACCAATTTCGTTAATCATTCCTGAAGTTGGGTTTTTCTGCTCTTTAATGTCATAATAAATAAACACGATAACAACTGTAGAAACTAAATACAAAATGAAATTAATCAAATAAGAAATACCTACTAAAGTTAAATAAATAGGATCTCCGAAAGAATTTAATAATTCAGAAGGGTCTTGACCTTCTAAGATGGTAGTCATATCAGCACCTTGATAGATACTTGCTGGTAAACCTGCGAAAAAACCAAGAATACCAATTAAGATTTGTATTACCAATAAAATTCCAAAAGTCTCCCACCAATGCCCTTTAATAAAACTGAAAGAATCACTTACAGCATCTAAAACACCATTATTTTTAAAAACTACCAAACAAATAGATAATGATAAAACTACTGCAAAATAAACACCTGGCAGAATACAAAATATCATTCCAAAACCAACAATAATTGCCACTAAAATAAACAAACCTATGTATGTCCAAAATTTATCTTGTGTTGTTTTTTGAACTTCATCATAATTAACAACACCTTTATTTGATATGTAAGATTTTATATAAGCTAGAGAAGACACAGTCATTAAAGCATAGGCGACTATATATGAACAAATAAATATTAAAAGTGGTAAGAAAATTTGAGAAAAATTTAAATCATTAAAACTACCATTTTCTTCAAAATCTGCTAATCTCACAAAGAAATCAGAAAACGTCATAAAAAAATAAATAACTGCACAAATAGCTATGATAACAGGAACTATTGATATTTTTATAATTGTTCCTAAAAATGGTTTCCATTCTACACTCAAAAACTTGATCGTATCAGAAATCATTGCTCCTAAATCTCTTGTTTTTTTAAAGTTGATAAAATTTTGGTCTTCCATTTCTAGTTTTTTATAAATATGTTGCAAATAATTAATTACCTTCTACTATAATTTGGCGCTTCTTTAGTAATGGCTACATCATGTGGATGACTTTCGTTAATACCGCTTGCTGTAATTCTTATAAATTGTCCTGTTTCTTTTAAAGTCTCAATATCTTTAGCTCCACAATAACCCATTCCTGCTCTTAAACCACCAACAAACTGATGAATACTTTCAAACAATTCTCCTTTATAAGGTACCCTACCAACAATTCCTTCAGGAACTAATTTTTTAATATCATCTTCTACATCTTGGAAGTATCTGTCTTTAGAACCATGTTTCATTGCTTCTACAGAACCCATTCCTCTATAAGATTTGAACTTTCTTCCTTCGTAAATAATCGTTTCTCCTGGAGATTCTTTAGTACCTGCTAAAAGCGATCCTAACATTACACAATCTGCACCTGCAGCAATTGCTTTAGGAATATCTCCTGTATAACGAATTCCACCATCTGCAATAACTGGAACTCCACTACCTTTAATAGCATGTGCTACTTCTAAAACCGCTGAAAATTGAGGATACCCAACTCCTGCAACAACTCTAGTTGTACAAATAGAACCTGGTCCAATTCCTACTTTTACAGCATCTGCACCAGCAGCAACTAAATATTGAGCAGCTTGTGCTGTTGCAATATTTCCAACAACAACATCTAATTCTGGAAACTTTTCTTTTACTAATTGCAATACTTTTACAACCCCTTCTGTATGACCATGAGCTGTATCAATAATTACAGCATCTACACCAGCATTTACTAAAGCTTCTGCTCTATCCACAGCATCTGGAGTTACACCCAAAGCTGCTGCAACTCTTAACCTACCAAAAGAATCTTTATTAGCAATTGGTTTTTGGGTAACTTTTGTGATGTCTCTAAACGTAATTAATCCTTTTAGCTTATAATCTTCATCAACAATTAAAAGTTTTTCTATTTTATAATTCTGAAGAATTTTTTCGGCATCATTTAAAGATGTACCAACATCTGCAGTCACTAAATTTTCACTGGTCATTACCTCAACAATAGGTCTGCTATTGTCATGTTCAAAACGTAAATCTCTGTTAGTAACAATTCCTTTTAGAGTTCCATGATCATCCACAATCGGAATTCCACCTATTCCATGCTCTTTCATAAATGCTTTTGCATCCAATACTTTTGCAGTTAAAGGCAATGTTACAGGATCTAGAATCATTCCACTTTCTGCACGTTTTACTTTTCTAACTTCTTGCGCTTGTTGCTCAATCGTCATGTTTTTGTGTAAAACACCAATACCACCTTCTCTAGCAATGGCAATTGCCAAAGCAGATTCTGTAACAGTATCCATAGCTGCAGAAGCTATAGGAACATTAATCGTGATATTTCTGGTAAATTTTGTTTGAATGCTTACTTCTCTTGGAAGTACTTGAGAAAAAGCTGGAACTAAAAGAACATCATCGTATGTAAGTCCTTCTCCTAAAATTTTGTTTGCGTGTGCTATCATGTTGCAATTAAGATATAATTGCGTACAAATTTACAATTTAAATTGATTGTATACTAATTTAATATGGGGGTTTATAAAAGCACCAAAGTATAATTTACTTGAATCGAAAAAAAATATTCGAAAGTTATATTCTGGAAACCAATATTTTATAAATTTAATATTTATTTATTCTAAATAAGCTTTGCAGATATGCAATGAGGTTGTATCTTTGCGCCTGTTTTAAAAATCTATTTATAATTAATCTAAATAAAATGAAGAAAGGTATTCTTGTACTTTCAGCCTTATGTACATTAGCCATAAGTGCTCAAGAAAAAAAGAAAAAAGAAGTTACGTTAGATTCTATTCAGAAACTGGATGAAGTAATTATTTCTACAACAGCCATTTTTGGGAACAAATATGTAGCAAAAAACAGAACAGGTTCTGCCTATTACCTGTCTCCTAAAGAATTACAAAAATTTGGTTTTACAGATGTAAACAGAGCGTTAAGAACAGTGCCTGGAGTGAGCATTTATGAAGAAGATGGTTTTGGTTTACGACCAAATATCAGCTTACGTGGTACTTCTCCAGAAAGAAGTTCTAAAATTACGTTGATGGAAGATGGTATTTTAATTGCACCTGCTCCTTACAGTGCTTCTTCTGCTTACTACTTCCCTACTATTGCAAGAATGGAAGCTGTAGAAGTTTTAAAAGGAAGTAGCCAAGTGCAATATGGACCTTTTACAACTGGTGGCGCTATTAATATGATTTCTTCTCAAATTCCGACTGAATTTGGTGGTCAAGTAAGAGCTAGTTTTGGTAGTTTTAATTCCAGCCAATTGCATGCTAAAGTTGGTGGAGGAAATGAAACTTTTGGCTATATGGTTGAGTATTTAAACTATGGTTCAGATGGATTTAAAACTTTGCCAAGTGGAAAAGACACAGGTTTTGATAAAAATGATG
This sequence comes from Polaribacter sp. Hel_I_88, assembly GCF_000687935.1. NCBI lineage: Bacteria > Pseudomonadati > Bacteroidota > Flavobacteriia > Flavobacteriales > Flavobacteriaceae > Polaribacter > Polaribacter sp. Hel_I_88. The sequence continues at coordinate 3,590,015 of NZ_JHZZ01000001.1, forward strand.
TTGTAGCCAAATTTGGAGTTAATTTATTCCCAAATGCGCGTGTAAAACAATCTTTAGAATTCAAATTTCAGTATTCAGATGAAGTTGGTAACGAAACCTATTTGGGATTAAGCGAAGCAGATTTTAACGAAAATCCATTTGCAAGATATGCTTCTTCAGATGCTGATAAAATGACTACAGATCATACACAATATGCTATTACACATAAAGCAGATTTTTCGAAAAACATTCGATTAACAACCACTGCATATCGTAATAATTTTGCTAGAAACTGGTACAAATTAAATGATGTTACTTTTAATGGCGATACACAATCTATTGCCAATATTTTAGAAAACCCAACTTCTTTACCAAATCATTTTAATATTGTAAACGGGAGTGTAAATTCAGGTGCAGATGCTATTGGAATCAAAGCAAACAATAGAAAATATTACTCACAAGGCATTCAATCAAAATTAGATTATCACTGGTATAAAGGAGATGCTTTTCATGATATTGAAGTTGGTTTTCGTTTTCATTATGATGAAGAAGATCGTTTTCAGTGGGTAGACAAATACAGCATTTCTGATGCAGGTGTTTTAGCTTTAACCACTGCTGGAGTTCCTGGAACAGATGCCAACAGAATTACAAGTGCTAATGCGTTTGCTTCTTTTATTACCTATAAACTAAAATACAATAATTGGACGTTTACACCTGGGGTTCGTTATGAAAACATCACTTTAAAAAGAGAAGATTTTGGTAAAAGTGATGTAAACAGAACTGGTGTAAATTTAGCAGAAAGAGAAAATTCAGTGGATGTTTTTATACCTGGAATGGGTACAAATTATAGATTTAATAACGACTTTTCTATTTTTGGAGGTATTCACAAAGGGTTTTCACCTCCTGGAAATCAGGAAGGTCAAGAACCAGAAGAAAGTATTAATTACGAGTTAGGAACGCGTTTTAACATTGCAGGAATTTCTGGAGAATTTGTAGGCTTCTTTAATGATTACTCAAACCTTTTAGGAAGCGATTTAGCTGCTACTGGTGGCACAGGTTCGTTAGATCAATTTAATGCTGGTGAAGTAAATGTAAACGGAATAGAATTGTTGTTGAATTATAATTTCGCAAAAGCGGATGCAAAAATTGCCTTGCCTTTGTCTTTTGGTTATACGTTTACCAATACAGAATTCCAAAATAGTTTTGGGAGCGATGATGGTTTGTGGGGAACTGTAACTGTGGGAGATGAATTGCCATACATTCCAAAACATCAATTTAATGTTGGGTTTTCTTTGGAACACACAGCTTTTGAAATCAATTTTAACGGACGTTACAATGGTGAGTTTAGAACACTCGCTGGTGCTGGAGCAATCCCAAACAACGAAAAAGTAGCCAGTAATTTTATTGTGGATGTTTCTGGGAAATACTATGTAACAAAACAACTACACCTTACTGCAAATATTATTAATTTGTTAGATGAAACCTATGCAGCTTCAAGAGTTCCTGCAGGTTTAAGACCTGGACATCCTTTTGGAATTTATGGTGGTTTGGAATTTAGATTTTAAAATTTCTACGAATAAAAATTTTATAACTCGAACAGTGTAAACTGTTCGAGTTTTTTTGGTTTTGATAGTAAGGAGTTTTCTCTTTGGTTTTTCAAACAAAAAAAACGTACTTCGCTAAAGCAAGGTTTACAGACACTAAACTTCTGCATATCTTGCTAAATTAGGAGAATAATAAAACAAAAGTTCCGCATATAATTAAGTTACCACACATTTACAAACCAAGAAAAATCCATATGCACATTAAACAATTAGAAAGTGTATTTAAACTTGAATCGAAAGAACGATATGGATATTTAATAAGAAAAATTGCCGATTTTGAACAAGTATTTTTAATTACGGACAAAAAAGGAAATTTTGTAACTTGTGGAAATAAAGACGAATTGATTATTCCAATTTGGTCCGAATTAGAATTCGCTCAAGAATTAATAAAAAAAGAATGGAAAAAATGTCGAATTAAAAAAGTTGAACTGACTGATTTTATTATTTGGATGGATAAGTTAGAAACGGAAAATTATCTTGTTGGCGGATTTCCAAATCAAAAACTTAATTCAATAGTTGTTAAACCAATCGAAATCAAGAATCATTTGATATTTGAATGTAAACAATATGAATAAATAATATACTGAATTGAATACCTCTGAATTTTTAAAAATAAGAACGAATTATCTCGGAATTGGAATTAAGGCAATTCTATTTTTCGGAATTACACTACTTTTCTTTTTTATTGAGATACTTGCTTTTTTTCTAATTTATGGTTCTGGAGCAAGTTCAAGTAGAATTTCAGAAATATGGTATGTTGATTTAATTTTAAATTATCTTCCAATTATACTTGTGGGAGGATTTTTAATTTTCAGAATAATAATAAATTATAGAAAACAGAGATATATTAATTTCAAAACGAATTTGATTACATTTTTAATTTTGATATTTCTATTCTCAATCAAGAATCATCTTGAAAAATTAATTTTGTGAAATAAAAATAAAAACGTGTGGTAACACCGTATAAACTTTATTGCTGGTTTTAGCTCACTTGGGAAATTCCTCCGGAATTTCGCCGTTCGTGTTTTATTTACTAAATTCACTGTTTAAACAACGCAACAAAGCTTATACAACAACGGTAGCAAACATTAAAACTAAATTTTTATAATTACAATTATGTACAATGAAACAAATTTACTTTTTAATCACAATTTTACTTTTAACACCTACGACCTTTTATGCACAAACAGTCACTAATGTTGTCACTGGCTTAAATGGTCCTATTGCTTTAGCATTCAACAGAAATACATTGTATGTTGCTGAATCTGGTGGAAATAAAATTTCTAAAATTGACATCACTGATACAACACCAACAGCTACTGATGTTGTTACTGGCTTAACTCGTCCTGCTGGATTAACATTCAACGGAAATGACTTATATGTTGCTGAATCTGATGGAAATAAAATTTATAAAATTGACATCACTACTACAACCCCAACAGCTACTGATGTTGTCACTGGCTTAGTTAGTCCTGTTGGTTTAGCATTCAATGGAAATGACTTGTATGTTGCTGAATTTGGTGGAAATAAAATTTCTAAAATTGATATCACTGCTACAACACCAACAGCTACTAATGTTGTCACTGGCTTAACTGGCCCTACTGGATTTGCATTCAACGGAAATGACTTATATGTTGCGGAATATGGTGGAAATAAAATTTCCAAAATTGATATCACTGCTACAACACCAACAGCTACTGATTTTCTCACTGGATTAAATGGTCCTATTGCATTAGCTTTCAAAGGAAATGACTTGTATGTTGCTGAACTTGATGGAAATAAAATTTCTAAAATTGACATCAATGCTACAACACCAACAGCTACTGATGTTGTCACTGGCTTAAATGGTCATTATGAATTAGCATTCAACGGAAATGACTTGTATGTTGCTGAATATTCTGAAAATAAAATTTCTAAAATTGACAACAACACAATATCATTAAATGACTTTTCTTTAAACAAAGACATAGTAATATATCCAAATCCTTCAGATGAGTTTATTCAATTTTCTAGTTTGACAGAAAATAATAAATATAGTATTTTTGATATCTTAGGTGCTGAAATCAAAAAAGGAGTGATTTCTAATAATGAGAAAATTAACATTAGAAATTTTACAAATGGACTATATTTCTTGAAATTTGATAATGGCAACACGTTTAAATTTATAAAAAAAGAGGGTATTAAATAACGTTTGCTAACAAAGAACTGAGCTAAAAACCAAACAAATTCTTCATTAAATTTAGACAATAATTTTCTGGCATTGTTGAAGTAGCATACATATCCTTTGGACTGTTGTTATCCAATTTAACAAGTTATAAAACCGTCATTTATTCACTCTCAAAACTAAAACGTTTATAATTAATTACTGATTATAGGCTACTTACGAAAATATAGGACTTTCTTAATTGGTAATTTTTCACTAAATTAGTGCTTAGTCATGCAACCAAAAAAAATAATACTGTTAGTACCATTAGAAAAAATAATGATAATAATCCTTTAAAAATTTAATCCGCGTCTAATAAATCAATTAAAAACTATACAAATGAAAAAGTTACTATTAGTGTTCATATTTGGATTGATCATAAATTCTTCAATTGCTCAAGAAATCAAAAATTATCATTTAAATGGACAATTAGAGTCTGTGGGTTTTGAGAAAAATGGAGAACGAATAGGTCTATGGAAATTTTACGATGGCAAAATGCGGGTTATAATGGTGTAATAGATAAAACTAAAACTGGACCTTTAATAAAAGAGGGCATTTATAAGGAAGGGAAGAAAACTGGAGAGTGGAAAGAGTATTATAACAATGGGAAACTTAAGAGCATATATAATTACAAATCAGATAAATTATTTGGTGCCTTTAAACAATTTAATGAAAAAGGAGAATTAATCAGTCATATTGAGAATTTTAATGAAAACAATCCAGATATTTATTTATCGGTATATAAATCTAAAAGTATTATTCCTGCGATTTTAAAAGTTATAAAATCTTCAGAAAATAAATTAATGATAGAAGGTTTAAAGGATTTTTTTGGAGACTCATTTACTAATAGAGAAGAGTTAATAAAAGTTAGTAAGCATAAATATAAAATTGAATTAAAAAATTTAGACAAAATATTTTTTGAATTTACACCTTATAATTCAGAATTGATATTGAATATTAATACTAATAAAGTTGATATGAACTTAACTTTTCGTAAAATTATCAAATAAAAGCATTTAACAAATTATACCATTATTTAGCATTATATTTAATCAGCAAAGTAAGTAAATGATTTGCCAAAAAAAAGCAGTAGTAAAACAAGCTAAAACTCATAAACTACTATCTAATGCAATGCTTACAACTGACTTTATTCGTTTTTAATTTTATGCATAAACAGTTAAACAAGGTTTTTAAAAATTTTGATGCAGCAGATTTTTAGCATACAATTTCTATTATATTTGTTGCGTTTAAATTTAACTCATTATGGAATTGATTATAGGCTATATTGGTTTTATTATTGCTGCTTACTCAGTTATTGCCAACGATGTTATTCAAACGCTGGGTACATTTATATCTTCAAACTATAAAGTTAAGTGGTGGTTACTTTGGTTTTTTGCCATAAGCATTTTAACTGTAACACTATGTTATGGTTGGTATATTAATGATGGTGATGTATCTTATGGAAGATTAACAAATATACCATTACCAGCAACCTTGGAATGGTGGTATTTGTTAGCACCAATTGCACTATTGGTCATCACTCGATTCGGAATTCCTGTGAGTACCACATTTATGATTTTGAGCCTTTTTTCATCGGGTATGATTATTGAAAAAATGATATTAAAATCAGTTTATGGATACGCAATCTCTTTTGTTTTTGCTATGTTAGTTTATGTTGTTGTTTCAAAGAAATTCGAGTCTAAGCTTTCTATCGATACATTAGCCAAACACAAAAAGAAACATTATTGGTTAGTAGCACAGTGGTTTTCTACCGGATTTTTGTGGTCTCAATGGCTAATTCAGGATTTTGCGAATATTTATGTTTTTCTTCCTAGAAAACTTTCTATTGAACAGCTCTTAATCTCATTGAGTTGCATTCTCTTAATTATGGCCTATATTTTTAGAAAACGAGGTGGAAAGATTCAAGAAATAGTCAATCAAAAATCTAATACTAAGAATATTCGTTCTGCTACTATTATTGACTTAATTTATGGGGTTTTTCTTTTTGTATTTGGAAACCTAAATTCGATTCCAATGAGCACTACTTGGGTATTTATTGGCATTTTAGCAGGTAGAGAATTAGCAATTACCTACTTATTAAATAAAAATAAAATAAAATACACTTACATCATTATTGCCAAAGATTTTGGCAAAGTTAATATTGGACTTGCTGTAAGTTTAGTAATTGCGTTTTTAATTCAATATTTAAAATAATTAGAATGTTTTAGGTATTTATTACACTATTTTGAACCTGTAGCTGTTGGCTTTCGAGAATTTTTTTTGCTAAGTAAGCTATTAAAAAGCATCAAAAATGCACCTATAAATATATCTATTATGCCTTTTAAAGTAAATGTTTTTTAGACTTGTAAAGGCTTAATTACTGCAATATACAGCTTTAAAAATAATAAAAAATGCTCTTAAAAGATATAAAAAACAACTTACTAAACGCATTAGGATAGAATATACTTTTCGGAAAGACGTAATAAAAATTGCGTCTGTAGGCGTTTTAATTAAAAGTGGCCAATTGGGTTCAAAAACAAAAAAACCTTGCTAACGTACATTAGTAAGGTTTTAAAATATTATTTTTATTTAAAAAATTACACCACTGCTGCTGCAATCTTTTTATACGTTCCATTTTGTAACTTTTCTCTTATTGCAGAAAAAGCTGTTATGGTATCATCAATATCCTCTTGAGTGTGTGTTGCTGTAGGTATCAATCTTAAAATAATTAAACCTTTTGGTATTACTGGGTACACCACAATAGAACAGAAAATTCCGTGATTTTCTCTCAGATCGTTTACCATGGCCATAGCTTCAGGTATTTCTCCATTTAAAAATACAGGAGTAATACAGGTTTGTGTAGTTCCTAAATCGAAACCTGCTGCTCTTAAACCAGATTGTAAGTTTCTTGTGTTTTCCCACAATTTTTCTTTTAACTCTGGCATAGTACGCAACATATCCAAACGCTTTAAAGCCCCTTTAACCATTGCCATTGGTAATGATTTAGCAAAGGTTTGCGAACGCATATTGTATTGCAAATACTGCATTACATCTTTATCTCCAGCTAAAAAAGCACCAAAACCTGCCATTGATTTTGCAAATGTTGCAAAGTAAACATCAATATCATCTTGTACTCCTTGCTCAAAACCAGTACCTCTTCCTCCTTCTCCAAGAGTTCCAAAACCATGAGCATCATCTACTAAAATTCTAAAATTGTATTGTTTCTTAAAAGCGATGATTTCTTTTAAACGTCCTTGTTCTCCTCGCATTCCAAAAACACCTTCAGAAATTACTAGAATTCCTCCTCCAGTTTTTTCTGCCATTTTTGCAGCACGTTTTATGTTTTTCTCAAAACTTTCCATATCATTATGTCGATATACAAAACGTTTTCCTGAATGCAAACGAACACCATCTATAATACAGGCATGTGTATCCATATCATAAACAATAATATCATTTTTGGTAACCAAAGCGTCTATAGCAGACATAATTCCCTGGTAACCAAAATTTAATAAATATGCTTTTTCTTTATGAACAAATTCTGCACATTCACGTTCTAATTGCTCGTGAATTGGTGTGTGTCCAGACATCATTCTAGCACCCATTGGGTAAGCCATTCCATGTTCTGCAGCAGCTTCTCCATCAACTTTTAAAACCTCTGGGTGGTTTGCCAACCCTAAATAATCATTGATACTCCAAGTAACTACTTTTTTACCATTAAAAGACATTCTATTAGAAATAGGACCTTCTAACTTCGGAAAAACATAATATCCTTCTGCTTGTTCTGCCCATTTTCCTAAAGGACCTTTATCTTTTTTAAATCTATCAAATAAATCTGTCGTCATTATATGTTCTGTTTTTAAAAACGTGCAAAGTTAGTGAAAATTAAGAATTTTAACAATTAAGCACAATTTATTGTTTTATTTAGAATACTACTCAATAAAACCTTGTTTTTTCATCCATTTATCACTGTAAATCTTATTCATGTATCTTGAGCCATGATCTGGAAAAATTAATACAACCACACTATTTTCATCAAAATAATCTTGTGCTTCATATTGTTTTGTAGCTTGTAGAACTGCTCCACAAGTATATCCACAAAAAATACCTTCCTTTTTTACAATGTTTCTTGCTGCTAATGCAGCTTCTTTATCAGATACTTTTTCATATATATCAATTACATCAAAATCGGTTGCAGTCGGAATTAAATTTTTACCTAAACCTTCAATTTTATAAGGCGAAACTTCGTTTAAATCTAACTCACCAGTTTCATGATATTTCTTTAAAACTGAACCAATAGCATCAACTCCTAAAACTTTAATGTTCGGATTTTGTTCTTTTAAGTACTTGCCTGTTCCAGAAATAGTGCCTCCTGTTCCACTTGCTACCACTAAATGTGTAATTTTACCTTGAGTTTGTTCCCAAATTTCTGGACCTGTAGTTCTGTAATGTGCTTCAATATTTAATTCGTTAAAATATTGATTGATATATACAGAATTCTTTGTTTTTTTATGAATGGTTTTGGCAACCTCATAATACGATCTTGGATCGGCTGCTGGCACATTTGCAGGACAAACATGTACCTCTGCTCCCATTGTTTTTAATAAATCGATTTTATCTTGAGAAGATTTATCTGAAACTGCTAAAATACATTTATAGCCTTTTACCAAACCTATCATTGCCAAACTAAACCCAGTATTACCAGACGTTGTTTCTACAATAGTGGCTCCTTTTTTAAGAATCCCTTTTTTTTCTGCATTTTCTACGATATGCAGCGCAATTCTATCTTTTTGAGATAACCCAGGATTAAAGGCTTCTAGTTTTGCGTAGTAGGTACCTTTTAAATGTTTGGTAATTCTTTGGAGTTTTACCATGGGTGTTTCTCCTACCAACTCTAAAATAGTATTGCTAATTCCTTGATTTCTTGTCATGCTTACTTTTCATGGAAAAACCTCACAGATTTTTTGGATACTGAACAGCATTCAGCATGAAAAACCCGTGAGGTTTGTTTTTCAACCGGTTGCAAAAGTACACAACCTTATTGAATTACAAAATTGATTTAAATTTTAATCTCTTCTATAGCAACTTTATTTTCTAATGCTAAGAAAAATGTATAATCTTTTGCAGTTTCTTTTAAAGCTTCAAATCGGCCAGAAGCTCCTCCATGACCTGCTTCCATATTGGTGTGCAACATCAACAAATTAGTATCTGTTTTAAGTTCTCTTAGTTTAGCAACCCATTTTGCAGGTTCCCAATATTGTACTTGAGAATCGTGATAACCTGTTGTTACCAGCATATTTGGATATTCTTTTGCTTCTACTTGATCATAAGGTGAATATGATTTTATATACTCATAATACGCTTTATCATTAGGATTTCCCCACTCATCATATTCTCCTGTAGTTAAAGGAATGGAATCATCTAACATCGTAGAAATTACATCAACAAAAGGTACAGCAGCAATAATTCCATTATATAATTCAGGGTTCATATTTATAATAGCACCCATTAACAAACCTCCTGCAGAGCCACCCATTGCATATAAATGTTTGGCAGATGTGTAATTATTTTCAATTAAAAATTTAGAGCAATCTATAAAGTCTGTAAATGTATTTTTTTTGTTCAACATTTTACCATCTTCATACCATTCGCGTCCTAAATATTGACTTCCTCTAATATGCGCTAATGCAAAAACAAAACCTCTATCTAACAAACTTAAACGCGTTGTAGAAAAACTATCGGAAACTGTATGCCCATAAGAACCATAAGCATATTGTAGTAATGGTGTGTCTTTGTTTAACTTTGTATCTTTATGATATACCAAAGAAATCGCAACTTTTTTTCCATCTCTAGCTGTTGCCCAAGCACGTTCGCTTTTGTAATTTTCTTTGTTAAACTTTCCTCCTAAAACTTCTTGTTCTTTTTTTATTTCTTTGGATTTATCTGCCATATTAAAATCGATGACAGAACTTGGAGTTGTAAAAGAATTGTAAGAATATCTTATCATATCTGTGTCAAATTCATCATCTCCATACACACCAACTGAATAGGTTTCTTCATCAAAAGGTAAATAATAATCTTCAGTTTCATCCCAACGTTTTATTCGGATTCTATTCAAACCATTTGTACGTTCTTCTAAAACTAAATAGTCTTTATAAATTGAGAAATCTTCTAATAAAGTATCTTCTCTATGAGGAATAACATCTACCCAATTCTCTATCGTTGTTTGAGAAACTGGTGTTTTCATCAACTTAAAATTAGTAGCATTGTCTTTATTCGTCATTAAATAAAAATGATCTTTATAATGAGAAACGTTATATTCTAAATCTGCTACTCTTTCTTGCAACATGGTAAATTGACCAGTTGGATTATTGGCATCTAAATACTGAGCTTCGTTAGAAAGTGTACTGTAAGAACCAATAATTATGTAGTCTTTAGATTTTGATTTGGTTACATACGTTCCAAAAGTTTCATCTTTTTCATGATACACTTCTACATCTTCTGATGTTGGTGTGCCTAAAACATGTCTGAAAATTTTTTCGCTTCGTAAAGTTTTTGGATCTTTTTTGGTGTAAAAAATGGTTTTATTATCATTTGCCCAAACAGAACCTCCTGTTGTATTATCGATGATATCTTTATAAATTTCGCCTGTTTCCAAGTTTTTAATTCGTAAAAAATATTGTCTTCTACTTACAGTATCAGTGGCAAAAACAACCAGTTTATTATCTTCAGAAACATTTAAACCTCCTAATTGATAATACTCAAAGTCTTTTGCCATTTCATTCACATCAAACAAAATTTCTTCTTCAGCTTCTAACGTTTCTTTTTTTCTGCTATAAATTGGGTATTGACTTCCAATTTCGAAACGTGTGCTATAAAAATAACCATTACTTTTTATAGGCACAGAAGAATCATCTTCTTTAATTCTGCCTTTCATTTCATGAAATAATTCTTCTTGAAACGTTTTTGTATAGTCAGTTACAGTATCATAATACTTATTTTCGGCTTCTAAGTAAGCAACCACTTTTTGAGTTTGTTCATCTTTTATAGGCGCCAATTTTTGATCATCAGACAAACGCATCCAAAAATAGTTATCTATTCTTACGTCTTCGTGTTTTGTTAATTCAGTTGGTATTTTTTCGGCTACAGGATGCTTTGCATCAGTACTCTTCATCATTTTATTATCATTTTACAAGCGACCGCAAAAATAAGACTAATAAATAAGGATAAAAGAAAAAATATTTTCATTTTTGAAGAATACAAATTCTTTATGAATTTGTTAGTTTTGTATTTATAATTAAAAAAATATAAAAATTATGTTTGGAGATATGTCTGGAATGATGCAGAAAATTAAAGATGCTCAAAAAAAAGTAGAAGAAACTAAAGTACGTTTAGATTCTGTTTTGGTTAATGAAACTGGTGCAGATGGAAAAATAAAAGTAACTTTAACTGCTAATAGAGAAATAAAATCGATTTCAATTGATGATGCTCTACTTAATGATAAAGAGGAATTAGAAGATTTTTTAATCATCACCTTAAATAAAGCTATTGCAAAAGCATCGCAAATTAACGAACATGAAATGGCTGTTGCTGCAAAAGCTGGCATGCCAAATATTCCTGGAATGGATATGTTTAAATAATTGTGAGTTTGAAGCGTGAAGTTGGAAGTTGGAAGCTTAATATTTAATCATTTATATAATTATCAATAAAAAAGTAGAGAATAGAGAAAAATTAAAACGAAAGACCTAAGAATAAATAAAATTATTAAATTTCTTGTCTTTTTAGTCTTGGTTCTTGGTTCTTGATTCTTGAATATTGTTTCTTGAATCTTTCTTCTAAAAATAAATAAAATGTTTATCAATTTAAAAGAGTACATGTTACCTTGTTTTAGCAAAACCCTTTTTGGGATTGAGTGTTTGGGTTGTGGTTTTCAACGCTCTTTTTTAATGTTACTTCAAGGTGATTTTTTAGGATCTTTTAAGATGTATCCTGCAATTTTTACATTATTAGGTTTATTCTTGTTTATTTTGATAAATTTTAAAGCAAAATTTAAGCAATCAAAAAAAATAATTAGTAGTTTAGCGTACTTGAACTTATCAATTATGATTATAAACTATCTTATAAAAATTAACTATTAAACAAACCCATGAAAAAACTAAGCACAACTTTAATTTACATACTATCATCCTTAAGTTTACTTTGCTGCTGCTTTGCAGGTCTTGGAATTTTATTAGCACTTCCTTCTTTTTTAATTGCCAATAAAAAATTAAAAGAAGCACATGAATTTCCTGATGAGTATGATTTTGACGCCGTAAAAGCAATGAAAACAGCTAAAACATTTGCATTAGTTGCGTTGAGTATTAATGGGTTGTATTTTATCTATAGCATCTATAGTCTTGCAACTACAGACTGGGATACTTTTATGAATGAATTTAATTCGCAAATGGAAAAATACCAATAGAAATTAAAATACTTTAAGAATTTAAGTAATAAATATCCAACTACTCTCTTAGAAATAGTTGGATATTTTTTGTTTAAAATACTTTTCTATTTGAGTTACATTTAACATCATATAAACAAATTCGCTTCTTTAAATCGACTAACTTTGTACTGTTAAACAACGATATATGAATACAGAGAAAAATAAAAAATCGATAGGGAAAAGAATTTTAAAATGGGGAGTATCGATTTTACTAATTATATTAATTGCATTGGTATCCATTCCGTTTTTATTTAAGGATAAAATTGTACAAATGGTTACCAATACCATTAACAATAACATAAATGCTACAGTTACTTTTAAAGAAACAGATTTAAGTTTATTTACCAATTTTCCACTTGCAAGTATAACCGTAAGCGATATTGCAGTAACTAATAAAGCTCCTTTTTTAGGCGATACTCTGTACAGTGCAAAACAATTAAATTTTAGCATGAAAATTACAGAATTGCTAAAAAAAGCAGATGAAGTTATTGAACTAAAAAGTATTGCAACAAATGACGGACAAGTAAATATCATCTTTAACAAAGAAAATGTTGGAAATTATGATATCGCTATTGCTAAAGACGAAACGAATTCAACAGCTACAAACAGTTCTTTTTCTTTTGATATTCAAGAATACGAATTAAAAAACATGAAGTTTGTATATCTTGATAGAAGCAGTAACATGAAAGTTACCGTAAATGATATAAACCATACAGGTAAAGGAAATTTCGCCCAAGATGTTTTAGATTTAGACACAAAATCTACCGCAAATTTATCTTTTGATATGGATAGCGTAAATTACTTAAACAACGTAGCTATTTCTTTAGATGCTGTTTTAGGAATCGACTTAAAAAACAGTAAATACACCTTTAAAGATAATACAGGATTTATCAATCAATTACCTTTAGAGTTTGATGGTTTTATTCAATTAGTTGATGAAAATCAATTATATGATATCAACTTTAAAACACCAACATCAGAATTTAAAAATCTTTTAGCATTGTTACCAGCACAATATTCTGGAAATTTAAATGCTATAAAAACCGAAGGAAATTTTGATTTAAAAGGATCTGTAAATGGTATTTTATCTACAGAAAGAATTCCTGCTTTTGATATTACATTTTCATCAAAAAACGCCATGTTTAAATATGATGACTTGCCAAAAGCGGTTAGAAACATAACTATTGATGCCAAAATTATCAACAAAACAGGAAACACAGACGATACCTATGTAAACGTAGAAAAATTAAATTTTAAGATTGATGAAGATGCGTTTACTGCCAATGGAAATATTGCCAATTTAACCACCAATCCAAAAGTAAATTTAGCAGCAAAAGGGAACATCAATTTAGCCAATATTAGCAAAGCATATCCTGTAAAATTAGAACAAGAATTAGCTGGAATTCTAAAAGCAGATGTAACTACAAGTTTTGATATGGAAGCTATTGAAAAAGGCAATTATCAAAATATAAAAAATACAGGAACTATTTCTCTAAACGATTTTAAATATGATGGAAAAGATGTAGCAAATCCTTTTTACATAACCAAAACAGCCATAACCTTCAATACAAATACTATAAAATTAAATGAGTTTGATGCAAAAACAGGAAGTTCTGATCTTGCAATTGATGGAAATTTAAATAATTTTTACGGATTTTTATTTAATGATGAAGTTTTAAAAGGGAATTTCAACCTAAACTCGAATACTTTTAAAATAGCTGATTTCTTAGCAGAAAGCTCAAATGAAGAACAAACTACCACAACATCAGCCTTAAAAATACCCGCTTTTTTAGATTGTACATTTAATGCGGATGCAAAAAAAGTGGTGTATGATAATATTAATTTAAGCAATGTTTCTGGCGTTATTTTCGTAAAAGATGAAGCTGTAAACCTTAAAAATTTAAAATCTGATGTTTTTGGAGGTAAAATAGGTTTTGATGGAAACGTTTCAACAAAAGGAAATACTTCCACTTTTGCTCTTGATTTAAAGCTAGATAAAATAAATATTACTGAATCTTTTAGTGCTTTAGATATGCTAAAAGCAATAGCTCCAATTGCCAATACAATTGGAGGTAACATAAACTCTACGATTAATCTTTCTGGGAATTTAAATGAAGATATGACTCCGAATTTAAAAACCATTACTGGAGAATTATTTGGAAAACTTTTAGATCCTAAACTAAACACAAGCAACTCGAAAGTATTGAGTTTGTTAGGAAATAAAGTTTCTTTTTTAGATCCTAATCAATTGAGTTTAGATGGCATTAATGCTTTTTTATCTTTTGATAATGGTATTGTAAATATCAAACCTATTCCTTTAAAGTATAAAGATGTGGGTATAGAAATTTCTGGAAATCATAGTTTTGATAATGTGATGAATTATGATGTTGTTTTTGATGTGCCTGTAAAATATTTAGGAACAGAAGTTACCAATTTAATTGCAAAGTTAAATCCAAAAGATGCAGCAGAGATTAAAAACATTCCTGTAAAAGCAAACTTAACAGGTAGTTTTACAAGCCCTAATATTTCCACAAATATAAAAGATGTAACTGCTAGTTTAGTTCAGAATTTGGTGGAAAGACAAAAGCAAAACTTACTAAACAAAGGGAAAGATAAAATAACTGATTTATTAGGTTTGGATAAAGATAAAAAAGATTCTACGAATACTGCAACTCCTCCACAAACTAATAAAGAGGTAACAAAAGAAGCTGCTAAAGATAAAATTAAAGGTGTTTTAGGTGGGCTTTTTGGAAATAAGAAGAAAGATAGTGTGAAGAAAGAAAATCAATAGGGAATCAAAAAATTACCTACACAAAATATAGAAAAAATAAACATCACTCAAAATGACAACTTTTAAAATGTCTATTTGAGTGATTTTATTTTTTAGCCAAATAGTCTCCAGATGTTTTTTATATTTGAATTCAATATTATAGTCTTCCAATAATGCTATGAAAAATAAATTACGATTCCTTATCATCTTAATCTTACTTTATTTTTTTAGCTATATTTTTTATGGAAAAAACTCTCTAGGGTTACAAATTATAGAAAACACGACTTTCTCAAAAGCTCAAGATGCTATACAAATTCAAATTTTTGATTTGGAGGATTACAATCGAAATCAACTAGAAATCACCAAAATTGTAAAGGAAAAAGGGTTCAAAAATGTAAACGTTAATTATGCTGAAAACTTTTTAAACGACAAAAGTTTCAGCTATTGGTTAGATTTAGAACCTTTAACTCCGTTTATTACTTTTAGTTATGATGGTTTTTTCAAAAAAGATAAAATTTCAGCAGCATATGAAAGCTTATACATTTGGTGTTTTTTCAAATGGATAAGAGTTTATAAAAAAGAAAAAAGTTTAACTTCTTGATTTTTAAATCAACCTAAACTAAAGATCCAGCTACTATTGAAAAAACAATCAAAAGCACATATAGAGAAATTACAATAATGGTTAAAACACCAATATATTTAAAGTGTGATTTTAAGTTTTCAAAAGCATCTGCAAGTACATCATCATTTTTGGTTGCTAATGCCGATTTCATTTTTCTAGAAAATTTAAACAAATACCAAACTGGCATAAAATACAGCAAAGCCGAAACAACGTACATAATTGCTAATGGCAAACCTATAGCTGGCAAACCTTGTTGTTGAGAAACCATATTTAACATGGGTGCATACACAGTTGCTATTAAAATTGCTCCAATTAATGTAAGTGCAATACTAATAAAACCTAAAATAGAAAAGAAGAAAGTCCATCTTGCTATTTCTCTTAAAAAGCTTTTAGATTTTGAGGTTACAACTAACTGCTCTAATTGCGTAATTGGACTTGGCATAATTTCTTGGTTTTTTGTAAAATCAAAAATAAAAAAAATAAGCCACTAATTCACCATTTTAAATTGATGAATTAGTGGCTTAAAATATAAAATTTAATTTCTTATTTAAACTCAGAAATTGTTTTTGTAATAATTGAAATACAATCTCTTAATTGCTCTTCATTCATTACTAAAGGTGGTGCAAAACGAATAATATTTCCATGGGTTGGTTTTGCCAACAAACCATTGTCACGTAATTTTAAACAAATATCCCATGCAGTAGAACTATCTTCAGTATCGTTTATTAAAATTGCGTTTAACAAACCTTTTCCTCTTACAGATTTTACTAAATGATTCGTTTCAGCAAATTTGCTTAATTCTTCTCTGAAAATAATCCCTAATTTATCTGCATTATCAGCTAAATTTTCATCGGCAACCACTTGCAAAGCAGCAATGGCAACAGCAGCAGCAATAGGATTCCCACCAAAAGTAGAACCATGATTTCCTGGTGAAATTACATTCATAACAGCATCATTTGCTAAAACTGCAGAAACAGGATAAGCGCCTCCACTTAAAGCTTTTCCAAGAATTAAAATATCTGGTTTTACTTCTGGAGTTCCAGAACAATTTTTATCTTCACAACTACAATTTCCACACGTTGCTAATAACCTACCAGTTCTTGCAATTCCTGTTTGTACTTCATCTGCAATAAACAGTACATTATGGTCTTCACACATTTTTTTTGCAGCAGCTAAATACCCTTCAGAAGGTACAAAAACTCCAGCTTCACCTTGAATTGGTTCTACCAAAAATGCAGCAATATTATTGCTACTTTCTAACGTTTCTTGTAATTCTTGAAGATTATCATATTCAATTTTTATAAATCCTTTTGTATAAGGACCAAAGTTTTTTCTTGCAACAGGATCGTTAGAAAAAGAAATGATGGTTGTTGTTCTTCCATGAAAATTATTTTCACAAACAATAATTTCTGCTTTATTTTCTTTGATTCCCTTTACCTCATATGCCCATTTTCTGGCAATTTTTAAAGCAGTTTCCACAGCTTCTGCACCAGTATTCATTGGTAATAATTTGTCGAAACCAAAAAGTTCTGTTGCAAATTTTTCATATTTACCAAGCATATCATTATAAAAAGCTCTTGATGTTAAGCTTAATGTTTTTGCTTGATTCGTCATTGCATCAACAATTTTTGGATGACAATGCCCTTGATTTACAGCAGAATATGCAGATAAAAAATCATAATATTTTTTACCTTCTGCATCCCAAACATGTACACCTTCTCCTCTACTTAAAACCACAGGAAGTGGATGATAGTTGTGAGCACCATGTTTTTCTTCTAATTCAATCGCTTGTTGCGAACTTAATTTGTCTAAAACAGTCATTTTATTTTTTTTAAATGTTTGTACTAAAAACATTCCTGTTCTACCTTTTTCTTTCTGATACAAAAATTTATTTTTTGGTCAAAAATTCAGCGTGGGAAAGAAATCATCCTCGAAGTTTTACAAAAGTAATAAAAAATTAAAATCCATCAACCTTAATAAAGAGAAGAAACAATAAATTAATTCAATATATCTCATACTTTTTTTGGGCGTTCCCTAAAAAGTTCGCGCTTTCACTACTCGCTTTTTTTGTGAAAAACAAAAAAGAGCTCAAACAAGTAGCTCAATCGCTAACGCAAATAGAGCAAACTAAAAACTGTTGATAAAAAAATCTGATTTCGATTAAAGAAAAAACTTAATGAGCTCAATTTTAAATCAAAAAAAATTTAATTTTGATTCCTATAGATAAGTAAAAAAAATATACTTCTATTATTCTTTTGTATACTTTAGCCTTTGCTAAAAAAACAATTAAACTAATAAAAAAACAATGTATCAATCATGAAAAAAACCATATTCATTTTATTATTACTGACAGCTTTTATAAGTTGTAAATCAACATCCACAGTTAATACAAAATTAGACAATAAAACAGAACGAATGTTAAAAGGCGATTGGACGTTAACTTCTGTTAATTACCCAAATTCTGAATATTTTCAGGTAAATTCTTTTAATATCGAAGATTCTAAATGCTTTGTAAATAGCAATTGGAGCTTTGTTTCTAATAACAATAAAGGTGAAATGTCTCTTAACAATGCAAGTAGTGCTTGTAAAAACTTTAGCTCTCCATTAACTTGGTACATTAATGAAGAGGGTAATTTTATTTTAAAAATTATTAATGACTATAAAGCAAAAGAAGTTAACAATGGTTTTATTTTAGCAGTTAACAATGTTTCTGAATCTAGTTTTGAATTAGTTGACACTATTAATGTTGCAGGACAAACAAAAAACATCACTTATACTTTTCAAAGAAAATAATTTAATAAAAAAACATATATAATGAAAAAATCAATAATTTATAGTTTGGCTATTTTAATAGCATCTGCACTTACATTCTCATCTTGTGAGGCTACAAAAAATGCAAATAATACTCAAAAAGGTGCTGGAATTGGTACAGCTGCTGGAGCCATTATTGGTGGTATTATTGGTAACAATGTTGGTAACAAGAAAAACTCTGAATTAGGTGCAGTTTTAGGTGGTGTTATTGGAGGGGTTACTGGTGGTATTATTGGTAATAAAATGGATAAACAAGCTAGAGAAATTGAAGAAGCTGTTCCTGGAGCACAAGTAGAAAGAGTTGGTGAAGGTATTATGTTAACGTTAGGTGAAAACTCAATTAGATTTGATACAAATAAGGCTTCATTATCTACAACAGCAAAAGAAAACTTAATGAAATTAGTACCAGTTTTAAATAACTATGAAAATACAAATATTGTAATTTATGGCTATACAGATAATACTGGTAGAGCTGAGTACAACTTATCTTTATCAGAAAAAAGAGCAATTTCTGTGATGGAATTTTTAGCTGCAAATGGAGTTCAAAAAGCTAGGTTTGAAACAAAAGGAAAAGGAATTAACGATCCTATTGCAACCAATGAAACAGCTGAAGGAAGAAGCAAAAACAGACGTGTTGAGTTTGCAATTGTTGCTAATGAAGAAATGATTAAAGAAGCACAAAAAGAAGCAAAACAATAAAAATCTTATTTTTTATAAAATGAAAGGTTACTCAAAATGAGTAGCCTTTTTTGCTTTGTAAAAGTCTTATTTTACTTAATTTTGTGCATCCATAAAAAACAAGAAATGCCACGTAGAGAACGAAATAAATTTGTCAAAAAAAATCAAGTTTTAGAATTAAAGATTGAAGATTATGCTTTTGGAGGAAAAGGAATTGCAAGAATAAAATCCGAAGAAGGTAGTTTTGTAATTTTCGTTCCTAATACGTTGCCTGGACAGTTGGTAAAAGCACAAATTAGCAAGTCTAGCAAGAAATACGCAGAAGCTAAATTAATTGATGTTTTACAGCCTTCTGAAGATGAAGTTGAAGTTCCTTATCAAGATATTCCTGGTGCTCCTTATATTCAGTTGCCTATTGAATTGCAACATCAATATAAAAAAGAAAGCACCTTATCTTTATTTAAGAGAATTGGTAAAGTTGCCAATATCGAAGATTTGTATGACGAATTTATAGCCTCACCAAACGTATTTCATTATCGAAATAAAATGGAATATGGTTTTTCTGCCATTGGTTATGACAGAATTAACAAAACCGATAAAGACGAATTTACCTTAGGTTTTAAAAGACGTGGAGTTTGGTGGATGGGTGATAATTTAGAAAAAGATTCTGGTTTATTTGACAAGCAACTAGAAGACAATCTAAAAAACATCAGACAATACTGCATTGATACTGGTTTAGAACCTTGGCATGGACCTAGAAAAGAAGGTTTTTTTAGATATTTTGTGGTAAGAAAATCTTTTAAGACTGATGAATTATTATGCAATTTAGTAACCACTTCTGGGGATTTAGACAAGTTTGATTTAAACAAATTCGCCAACTTTTTGAAAGAAATTTTGGGAGAACGTTTAGCAGGTTTATTACACACTATAAATGATGAAACTGGCGATAGAACAATCGCAACTTCTGGAAGTTTAAAGTTAGTTTACGGAAAAGATAAAATTGTAGAAGAATTGTTAGGTTTAAATTTTGAAATCAGCATGAAAAGCTTTTTTCAAACCAACCCAAAATGTGCAGAAAAATTATATGCCAAAGTTGTTGAATATGTTTTGGAAGACAAAAGCAAAGTAGACAATTCTGTTGTGATGGATTTGTTTTGTGGAACAGGAACTATTGGGCAAATTGTAGCTTCTAAAAGCGAAAATGCCAAAATTGTTGGGGTAGATATTGTGGCTTCTGCCATTGAAGATGCAGAGAAAAATGCCAAAAGAAATAACATTGAAGGATTACAATTTTTTGCTGCAGATGTAGGTAAGTTCTTAATTGCACATCCTGAATATCAAGATAAGATAAAAACGATTATTTTAGATCCTGCAAGAGCTGGAATTGCTCCAAAAACATTGCAAAAAATCATCAATTTAAATGCAGATAGAATGGTGTATGTTTCCTGTAATCCTGCAACGCAAGCAAGAGATACAGAATTGTTAAGTGAAGCTGGTTATCAATTGAAGAAAATTAGTTTGGTAGATCAGTTTCCACACACAAGCCATATTGAAACTGTGGTTTTGTTTGAGAAAGGGTAAATTGGTTTATTAACGAATCCTTTTAAAAGTTGTATATTCATTTTAATATATTTGTATTATGGTTAAAAAAATATTTGGTGCTATTTTTATATTAATCTCTGTATTTTTAGGTATACTTTTTTTAATTGGAATCCCCAATAATTTAAGTTTGTTTTTATTAATGATAAGCAGCAAGTCTGCGCATTCAATTGGGTATTTTACAGGTAATTTTATTATTTATATTTTAATATTAGTAATTTCAATAAAATTATTCAAATTAGGTTTAAAATGGACTAGTAAAAAACCAAATCTAACAAAGAATATCAATAAAATTGGCATCAACAAATAAATCTTTTAAACATATAAACTTTTTAAAAAACAATACTTATGAAAATGCTAAAACTATCTGAAGAAGCAATTGAATCGAAATTAGAAAACTTAATTGATTGGGAATATTATGACAATGCTTTGCACACCGATTTTGAGTTCGATAATTTTAAAGATTGTATGTCTGCAATGAATAGAATTGCTTTTGAATGTGAGGCTTTAAATCATCATCCTGAATGGACCAATGTTTATAATACGTTAGATATTACGTTAACAACACATGATGCAGATGGTGTTACAGAATTAGATTTTAAATTGGCTGCAGCCATCAACAAAATTGTAGAGGTTGAAGAAGATTAAATATATGAGAAAAATAATTGTCCTTATTTTTTTATCATTCATCATTTTTTCAAGTTGTGAAAAAGATGACTTTTGTATACAAAATCCTGTAACTCCAAATTTAATCTTAGAGTTTTACGATGCTAATAATAGAGAAACACTTAAAAATTTTACATCTTTAACGGTTTCGTCTGAAAGTGCAGAGAATAACGATAACCTTTTTGAAAATATTACCAGAAGTAGACTTGAAATCCCTTTAAATCAATTTGCTACAGAAACAGTCTATAACTTTTCTCAAAATGGGATTGACAATCAATTTACAATAAAATATACAACTGAAGATGTATATGTTTCTAGATCTTGTGGATTTAGAGTTATTTTTAATGATGTAAGTTTCGAATCAGATAATACATGGATAACAAGTTTTACACCACAAATAATAACAACTATAGACAATCAAAATGAAACTCATGTCCAAATATTTCATTAGTATTTTCTTTCTATTAGTTTATGTTGATGGATTTTCACAACAGCAAAAAAAAGATACTTTAGGAACTTCAAATGATTCAATTGTTTATAAATCTCCTTATGGAATTCGTATTGGAATAGATATTAGCAAACCAATATTATCTACTCTTAGTGATTCTTACTCTGGTTTAGAAATTGTTGGAGATTATAGAATTTCTAAGAAATTTTACATAGCTGCAGAATTGGGTTTTGAAGAAGAAACAACACAAGAAGATTATACAAACTCAACCTCAAAAGGTAATTATATTCGATTAGGTTTTAATTACAATGCTTATGAAAATTGGTTGGATATGAACAACGAAATTTTTGCTGGGTATAGATATGGTTTTAGTATTTTTGATCAAACTTTAAATAGTTACACTCCAAATGTTATAAGAGGTGAAGATAATGGAACTCCTTATTTTCCAGTGATTACAAATACAACAGCATCAACCACTAGTTTAAATGCTCATTGGTCTGAATTTGTGGTTGGTTTTAAAGCAGAAACGTTTAAAAATCTATTTGTAAGTGTTAGTGGATCTTATAAAATTTTAATGAGCGCCAAAGAGCCTGAAAACTTCCAAACATTGTATTCTCCAGGATTTAATAGAATTTTTGAAAGTGGAACTGGATTTGGTTTCAACTACACCATAAGCTATTTAATTCCGTTTACTAAAAGGTAATATTTAAAAAATTCTTACATTTACTATCCAAAAAAAGGATCACACAAAAATGGACTTTACTTTTATTGAAAGCTAAAAGTAATTCTTTTGTAACTTTAAATTCTTATTTTACTAAAAATTCAATTAAAATGAATAAAATACCAAGCGTTAATTTAGCTGATTTTTTATCAGATGATACAACAAGAAAACAAAAATTTATAGATGAAATTGGACATGCTTATGAAAACATAGGTTTTGTGGCACTAAAAGGTCATTTTTTAGATGAAAAATTAGTGGAAAATTTATATAAAGAGATTAAAAACTTTTTTGATTTACCAACAGAGGTAAAAGAAAAGTATGAAATTCCAGGAATTGGTGGCCAAAGAGGTTATGTTTCTTTTGGTAAAGAATCTGCCAAAGGCAAAAAAGAAGGTGATTTAAAAGAATTTTGGCATTTTGGTCAATATGTAGATAGAGACTCTAAATATGCAGATGAATACCCTGCAAACGTGCAAGTTGATGAATTACCAAACTTTAATAAAGTTGGGAAGGAAACCTATCAAATGTTAGAAAAAACCGCAAAATTTGTATTGCGTTCTTTGGCTTTGCATTTAGGTTTAGAAGAAACTTATTTTGATAATTATATTAAAAATGGGAATAGTATTTTACGTCCAATTCATTATCCACCCATAAAAACAGAACCAAAAGGTGCAGAAAGAGCAGCTGCTCATGGAGATATTAATTTGATTACCTTATTAATGGGTGCTCAAGGAAAAGGTTTACAGGTGCAAAATCATAAAGGAGAATGGATTGATGCAATGGCTGAACCAGATGAATTAATGATTAATGTGGGTGATATGTTATCAAGACATAGCAACAATAAATTAAAATCTACCATTCACAGAGTTGTAAATCCACCGAAAGAAATGTGGGGAACTTCTCGTTATTCAATTCCATTTTTTATGCACCCAGTTTCTGATATGAAATTAGATGTTTTAGAAAATTGTATCGATGATAAAAACCCAAAACAGTTTGATGATATTACTGCTGGCGAGTTTTTAGATGAACGTTTAAAAGAATTGGGACTTAAAAAATAAAAAAGCCCATCCTAACCTTCCCAAAGGGAAGGAACTAGCAAGTTTAAGAAAAAATATAAAATATAAAAACTCATTTAAATACGAGTAATTAAAGAGAATGAGTTTTTTCCCCTTTGGGGAAATTAAAAGGGGCTTATGGATTTCAAAGATCAATTAAAAAATTTATTTCCAGATCATCAAGAAACTGAAGAACCAAAAGAAGAAAAATCGAATATTTGGTTACAAGATGATCCTATACTTTGCAAATACGAAAAACGTAAAGGAAAACCAATTACTATTTTAGATGGGTATACAGGAGCAACATCGGACTTTAAAATACTTGCCAAAGAAATAAAAACAACACTTTCTGTTGGTGGTAGTTTTAAAGATGATAAAATTATTATTCAAGGAGATTTTAGAGATAAAATCATGGAAATTTTAAAAGATAAAGGCTTTAAAGTAAAAAGAGTTGGTGGATAATCCCATCCTAACCTTCCCAAAAGGAAGGGATTAGCTTGTTTGAGTTTTTTTATGATTGTATTCTTTAAAAAAACAGCATAAACAAAAGTCAAAAAGTTTTTATTTACAGGCTAAAAAATCTGGTTTGTGAAATATAAAAATACAACTAAACTAGTTGAGTTCAATTCTTGAATTAGTGGCTAAAACTTATGAAATTTAAAGCAGTATGCAATAAATTAAGACAACAAACGTTATTTTTTAATTATGAGCTCATCTATTTTACATATTACCAATGGAGATTTTACTACAAACTATTTAAAAAAATTAAATTATTCTGGAGATTTTATCACTTGGAGAGAAATGTTAAGTGAAGGTAAAACAACTACAGATGTTGGTAGTGAAGCTTTTTGGAAAAATAGATTCGAATTTTTTAAAACTTCTTATAAAGTAAGCAAACAAAAATTTATAAATTATACTTTAAAAGAATACAGAAACCTTTGTAATAAAAAAAGTAACAAAGAAATTGTATTATGGTTTGAGCATGATTTATTTTGCCAAATTAATATGTTGGCAGTTTTAAGCTGGTTAAATCGTTACAGAAAAGGACATCATATTTCTTTAATTTGTAGTGGAAAAATTGGAGATTCTAATAAAATGTATAGCATTTCAGAACTCAATAAAACACAAATAAATAATCATTTTAAAAATAGAGTTGCACTTTCGCAAGATGATATTGAATATGCAGATTATATTTGGCAATTATATTGTTCTGATTCTCCTTTGCGATTAGAAGCCGTTTATAAATTCAACCCAATGTCTCCATTTCATTATTTGGCAACTGCTATAGAGGCTCATTTGCAACGTTTCCCAGCCATAAAAAATGGACTCAATAGTATTGAGAATTCAATTTTAAAAACTACTCATAGTCAAACTTTTACTTCAAAAAAAGAATTAATTTCTAAATTGATAACAGCGCAAAAAGTCTATGGTTTAGGAGATTTACAATACGAACATTATATAGATACATTAAAACCACTTTTTAACAGTTTTAATCCTGTAAAACTCTCTAAAAAAGGAAAACAAGTTTTAGAAAATCAATTGAATTTTTATGGTCAAATAAGAAATGATATTTCGTATCTTGGGGGCTCTAAAAAATATAGTTTTTTGTTTGATAATCATTCTAAAAAACTATTACAAATTACCTCATAAATGGCTATAAAACAATCTGAATTAATCTTAAATCCAGATGGAAGTATTTATCATCTCAATTTAAGACCAGAAAATATTGCTACAAATATTATTTTCGTTGGTGATCAAGATCGTGTTGAAAAAATCACACAACTTTTTGACAGTATTGAGTTTACAACTCAAAAAAGAGAATTTAAAACATCCACAGGAATTTATAAAGGAAAACGAATTTCTGTAATTTCCACAGGAATTGGTCCTGATAATATTGATATTGTTCTAAATGAATTAGATGCTTTGGTCAACATCAACTTAGAAACAAGAGAAGTTAAGGAAAATCATACAGCTTTAAATATTGTAAGAATTGGTACTTCTGGCTCTTTGCAAAAAGACATTCCAGTTGATTCTTTTTTACTGAGTTCTCATGCAATCGATTTAAATGGCATGCTTCACTCCTATCAAGTTGATGAAATTGCACACCCAGAAATCGAAGATACTTTTGTAAAACATACCAATTGGAGTGCAAAAAAATCGTATCCTTTAGTAATTGCAAATAGTACTGAGTTAGCAAATAAAATTATTTCTGATACAGTTTTTCAAGGAATTACGGCTACTGCTGGGGGTTTTTATGCACCTCAAGGACGAATTTTACGTTTAGGTTTACAAGACGAACATCTAAACTCTAAAATTGATAGTTTTAATTTTAACGGAATTAGAATTACAAATTTAGAGATGGAAACATCTGCAATTTATGGTTTGTCTAAACTTTTAGGGCATCATGCAGTTTCTATGAACGCCATTATTGCTAATAGAGCCAATGGTACTTTTAGCGAAAATCCATATAAAGTTGTTGAAAATTTAATTGAATACACTTTGCAAAAATTAATTGAGTAAATGACGAATTTAAAAATTGGTGGTGTTCCTGAGCATTTTAATTATCCTTGGTATATCACTTTAAAAAATAAAGAATATAGCAAGCATAATATCAATCTTCGTTGGCAAGATTATCCTGGAGGAACAGGACAAATGTGCAAAGCGTTAAGAAATGGTTCTGTAGATATTGCTATAGTTTTAACAGAGGGAATTATTAAAGATATTGCAGATGGAAATCCGTCTAAAATTGTGCAAACTTTTGTAGAAACTCCCTTAATTTGGGGAATTCATGTAGGTGCTAAATCAAAATTTAAAAAAATAGATGATTTAGAAAATGCTACAATTGCCATTAGTAGGTTTGGTTCTGGCTCTCATTTAATGGCGATTGTAAATGCCTATAACCAAGGTTGGGATATTGCAAAACTAAAATTTAAAGTCATCAAAGATTTGCAAGGTGGCATTGATGCTTTAACAAATGGTGAAGCAGATTATTTTATGTGGGAACATTTTACCACAAAACCTTTGGTTGATAATGGTACTTTTAGAAGAATAGATGATTGCCCAACTCCTTGGCCTTGTTTTGTAATTGCGGTTAGAAACGAAGTTTTAGAAAACAATTTTAATGAAGTTAAAAAAGTTTTAGACATTATAAATGCCGAAACTGCAGACTTTAAAGAAATAGAAAATATTGATAAAACCTTAGCAAAAAGATACGAACAACAATTGGAAGACATTCAAAAATGGTTAAAAATAACTGAATGGAATGCAGGAAAACCAATTACAAAAAATTTAATTGGTCGTATTCAAAATAAAATGGTGCAGTTTAACGTTATTGAAGAGAAGAAAAATTCGGGAGATTTCATAAAAAATATGTACATTTAAACCGTAAATAAAAGAATTTATGAAAAGAGCAGTATTTATTGTCGTTTGTGTTTTAGGAATTATTTGTTTTGCTTCTTGCAGAAGTACATCTTCTTCTTGTGGCTTGGCTGATACTTTAGAAGTTGAGCAACTTCAAAATGAAGAATTAGAACAAATGTTATTCGTTTAATTTTACTTCCGAAATCTGTTAACATATTAAAATTTCAGTTTATATATTTTTAAACTTATAAATTTACAAAATCCATCAATCTTTAAAATTTGATGGATTTTTTGTTCACATATAATTCGTGCATTCGTGGCAATAATTTACCAATCAATTTCATTTTTATTGATAGATTTCAAAAAAGCATTCGTTTTCGAAAAATGCTCATTTCCAAACCAATAACCTCTATTAGCACTTAAAGGTGATGGATGCCCAGATTCTAAAATATGATGTTTCTTTTTGTCAATTAACTTCACTTTTTTCTTGGCAAAACCTCCCCAAAGTAAAAAAACAATATTTTCTTTTTCGGTTGATATTTTCTTAATTACTTCATCTGTAAACGTTTCCCAACCTTTTTTTTGATGACTTCCAGCTTCATGAGCTCTAACTGTTAAAGTGGCATTTAATAATAAAACTCCTTGTTTTGCCCATTTTTCTAAATTCCCACTTTGTGGATATTCTTGGTTTAGATCCGTAGAAATTTCTTTAAAAATATTTTGTAAAGAAGGTGGATGAGCAATACCATCTTTAACAGAAAAGCATAATCCATTAGCTTGATTTGGTCCATGATAAGGATCTTGACCAATAATTACCACTTTTAAATCATCTAAAGAACAAAAATCAAAAGCTGCAAAAATATCAGATCCTTTTGGGTAACATATATGGTTTGTATATTCATCTTTTACAAATTTTGTTAGATCTTTAAAGTATGGTTTTTCAAACTCGTTTTGTAAAATATTTTTCCAAGGATTGGCTATTTTTACTTGCATTGTTTCTTATTTTTGTTATCTGAATTCAAGACTTAAAATTTTGAATTCAAAGTTACTTATTAGTTCGCTAAAAACCTTGAACATTAAATTTTAAACTTTGAATACTAGTATCTCCGAAAAAACATTACAAGATTTAGAATTTTCTACAGTTTTACAACATATTACAGAGTTTTGTATTTCTGGTTTAGGAAAAGAAAAAGTATTGGAAATTACGCCGATTCACAATAAAAGACAATTATTTAAAGAACTGAATTTAGTCGATGAATATGTATCTTCTTTTGAAAGTGAAAATAGAGTTCCTAATCATGGTTTTGATAATATTTCAGCAAGTATAAAACGTTTAGCGATAGAAAATAGTTTTATAGAAACAGAAGCGTTTTTAAAACTTGCAAGTACTTCTTTAACTGTAAACGAGTTAATTAAATTCTTTAAAAAGTTTCAAATTATGTTTCCTACATTTTTTGAACTTTCTCAAAAAATTGAATTTACAACCTATATTGATGACGAAATCAAGAAAATTATCGAGATTTCTGGCGAAGTAAAAAACAATGCATCATCCACCTTAAAACAATTACGAAGAGATATTAATAATGTTCGTGGTAAAATTGGTGCAAGTTTTTCAAGTGCTTTATCCAAAGCAATTGCAGCTGGTTATTTAGATGATATTAAAGAAACTGTGGTTGATAATCAACGTGTTTTGGCAGTTGCTGCCATGCACAGAAGAAAAGTTGCTGGTAGTTTGTTAGGTTCATCCAAATCTGGAAATATCGTTTACATTGCTCCACAAGCAACCTTAGCTTACAGCAGAGAATATCAAAATTTAGTGTACGATGAAAAGCAAGAAGTGATAAAGATTTTACGAGATTTATCAACTACAATTCGTCCAATGGTTTCTTTGTTAGAGGAATATTTTGAATTTTTAATTCATATGGATAGTGTTGGAGCAAAAGCAAAATACGCACGAGAAATTAATGCAATTTTGCCAAAAATATCTCGAACTAAAAAGATATTTTTTAAAAATGCGTATCATCCTGTTTTATGGAGAAAAAATAAAAAACAAAATTTACATACAGTTCCTCAAACTATTGAGTTGAATGAACAACAACAGATCATCGTAATTTCTGGACCCAATGCTGGTGGAAAAAGTATCACTTTAAAAACCATTGGTTTGTTACAAATTATGGTGCAAAGTGGTATTTTAATTCCTGTTGATGAACGAAGTGAAACTCATATTTTTGATATTGTTTTAACGGATATTGGAGATAATCAATCTATTGAAAACCAACTGAGTACTTACAGTTATCGTTTAAAAAATATGCGTAATTTTTTAAGAAGATGTAACGAAAATACGCTGTTTTTGATTGATGAGTTTGGTACAGGTTCAGATCCAGAATTGGGTGGAGCTTTAGCCGAAATTTTCTTGGAAGAATTCTATCATAAAAAAGCATTCGGAATTATTACCACCCACTACTCCAACTTAAAAGTTTTAGCGGCTGAATTAGAAAATGTTACCAACGCAAATATGCAGTTTGATGAACGCAGTTTAGAGCCCTTGTATAAATTATTTGTTGGGCAAGCAGGAAGTTCATTTACATTTGAAGTCGCGCAAAAAAACGGAATTCCTTTTAGCTTAATTAACAAAGCAAAAAAGCGAGTTGATACAGAAAAAGTGCGTTTAGATAAAACCATTTCTAAACTTCAAAAAGAGCGAAATAAATTACAGAAAAATTCTGAAAATTTAGAAAAACAAAAAACGCAAGGTCAAGAGCATTTAGAGAGTTTGCAAGAAAAAGAACAAAGAATTCAAAATAAATTGTCTGGTTTTCAAGAATTGTATGATCAAAACCAAAAAATGCTTTCTTTAGGAAGAAAAACAAATGAACTCTTAAATAAATACTTTCAAACCAATAATAAAAAGGAATTAAATACCAACTTTAATAAATGGGTTGCTGATGAAAAAGTAAAACATTTAAAGAAAAATCCTGTTCAACCGAAAACTAAATCTCAAAAACAGAAAGCCAAAATTGTTCAAAAACAAATGCAAGAGGTTATTAATAAAGTTGAAAAAGAAGTTTTAGAAAAAGTTGTTGAAGTTAGAAAAGAAAAGAAAATTGAAGCTGTAAAAATTGCAAAAGAAAAATCAGATTATGTTTATAAATTAAATGATCGTGTTCGAATTATTGATTCTAATTCTGTAGGAACAATTGATAAAATTGATAAAAAAAATGTAACGATTAACTATGGTGTTTTTACAACAAAAACTTCGTTGAATAAAATTGAATTGGTAGAAAAAGCAAAAAAGTAGAACCCTAATCAGCTAAAAAACTTCTTTAAAACTCTTAATTTGAGTTAAATGTTGTTAAGATTATATTAAACCAAGAAAACTGTTGAAACCTTTTTCATTTTCCACAGTCTATTAGATATACATTTAACTTAACACATTTATTATGAGAAAATTAAAATCAATCATTACCATTATTGCCATTAGTTTAGCAACCACTTTTTCTACAACAGCTTCAGAAAAAGAGCCTTCAAAAATCACCAAAGAATTAAGAACAGAGATTGTAGAATTGCTTGGCAGCAAAATTCCTATCGAATTTAAAAAAACCGAAAAAGTAGAAATCTCATTTATGATTAATAATGAGAATGAAATTATTGTTATTTCTGTAGATTCTGAACTTGCAGATTTTAACTCTTACATTAAAAAGCAATTAAACTACAAAAAAGTAAAGGTTAAAGGAACCATAAAAGGAGAAGTTTATAAAATTCCTGTTACAGCAAATAAAAAGTAACTTTTACAAGTAAAAAAACAATATTTAACTAAAGATCCCGCTTTTCAGCGGGATTAGTTCAACTAAAAATTTTAAAAGAAGCTTCGCTATTTTTAAAATTGAGTTTCAATAAACTGGTTGGTTAGTTTGTGCCCAAGATTAGTATAAAAGCTAACTTGGGCATTTTTTAATCTAATTCTATTTAATCCTCGAATTGTTTCATTTCCGAATCATAAAATTCACCAGCTTTATCCATTAAATCTGCTAATTCTGTTGATATATCTTCTTCACTTTCGCCTGTTAAATCTTCAAACCACTCAATTTCATCATCTTTTAAATTTATTAAAAAACGAGGAAACTCTGTGTGTAACACAAAAATATCATCTGGAAAGTTACTATTATCGGCCAATAAAAATTTTGGTAAAGTCATATGCTAAAATTAGTTTTTACAAATTTACAAATATCTTTCTGTAACAATGTTTAAATGATGCTTTTGATGCCCAGAAAATAAATATCCTAAAGCTCTTACCGAAATTTTATTCCCAGAAGCAACTCCAATTCGCAGCAAAGCTTCATCAGAAAAACTTTTATATAATTGAATTGTTGATTTTCTTAAAGTTTCCATTTCATCTAATAAATCAAAATAATTTAACTGATTTGCATTCCCATGATCTACAAAAATATCTTGATCAAAACCTGGTAAAGAAGTGGCATCATTTCTAGCAAAACACAAAGCTCTGTAACAAAAAACGCGTTCTGTATCTATACAATGTTGAATCAATTCTTTCAGTGTCCATTTACCTTCTGCATAGCTAAAAGTATGTTTTTCTTCTGGTAATTTTCTTAAAATAGCATCAAATTCTTTTTGAGAATGTTGCATATTTTCAATGATTGATTTTCCATCTTTCGTTACCAATTGGATGTATTGTTCAAAATAAGGATTATACTCATTATTTGGAATCATATTCATAGATTTTTGTAAGTTTGTTCTGCGAATTTAATCATTTTAATAAACAAATTCATCAATCTTAACTAGAACAAATTTTAATGTTTTTTAAAACGTATTCTTACCTAAAATTTTTACTAAAATCTCAAAATCAACATGGTTTACATTCTCCTTTTGTGTACGATTTTGTCACCAAAGGCTTGTATCAACAAAAAATAAAAATCAACGATTTATTAGAACTTAAAGAGTTAAAAAATCTATCAAAAAAACAAATGATACTATTCTCTAAAATTGCAACTTATTTTGAGATTAAAAATATTGATTTTGATGTAAACTCATTTTCAGAAAACAAAAATAAGTTTTATAAATTACTATTTTCCAAAGATATATCATCTTTAAAAAACATCAATTTTAAGAATTTAAATTCGCATCATATCATTATTGTTGATCAAATTCATCAGCATAAAAAAGAATGGCAAAGAACAATCGATTTACAAGAAGCAACAGTTACTATTGATTTGTTTTATTTTGGGTTGATTTTTTTCAGAAAAGAACAAGTAAAAGAACATTTTATTATAAGAACATGATATTCTGTAATTAATGAATGTTAAATAATGCTAACATTTCTTTAAACAAAATTCAAACTTCGTAACTTTGAAATCTAAATTTTAAACATTGATTTTTCAAACATGAAAATATATACAAAAACTGGTGATAATGGCACAACTGCATTATTTGGTGGCACAAGAGTAAAAAAATACAATGCACGCATAGAAAGTTATGGAACTGTAGATGAATTAAACTCTTACATTGGTTTGATCAAAGACCAAGATATTAACAAAGATGCCAAAGAAGCTCTGCTAAAAATTCAAAACGAATTATTCACTTTGGGAGCAATGTTGGCAACTCCACCAGAAAAAGAAACATTAAAGTCTGGCAAAGAGCGATTGAATATTCCTAAAATTAATGAAAATTCTATTTTGTTTTTAGAAAATGAAATTGATAAAATGGATGAAGTGTTGCCTCAAATGACCCATTTTATTTTACCTGGAGGTCATCAAGCTGTGTCATTCTGTCACCTTGCAAGATGTGTTTGTAGACGCGCAGAACGTTTGTCTGTAGAGTTAAATGATGATGAACCTATAAATGAAGACATTTTAAAATACTTAAACCGACTTTCTGACTACCTTTTTGTGCTGGCACGAAAATTGTCTTTAGATTTACAAGTAGAGGAAATTAAATGGATTCCTACAAAACATTAATGAAATCTCAAAGCGAAAAGCTTTAAGAAAATCTTTTTTGTATTAAGTTCTTTTTTTATCGATATTAAAGAAATTAAAAAATTTACATTAAACTATATAATTGATTACTAATAGTTTAAAAATTAATTTAAGATCTTTAAAGTATATTTCTTAAAAAAGACTTGCATAATTGCGTAAAAAAATTATTTTTGCACAAAATTAAACAATTAAGAAATGTATTGGACATTAGAATTAGCATCTTATTTAGCAGATGCACCTTGGCCAGCAACCAAAGACGAATTAATAGATTACGCTATTAGAACTGGAGCTCCTTTAGAAGTAGTGGAAAATCTACAAGATATAGAAGATGAAGGTGATGCATATGACTCAATTGTTGAAATTTGGCCAGATTATCCAACAGAGGATGATTATCTTTGGAATGAGGATGAATATTAAACATCAAAATAAAATATAAAAAGTCTCTAAAGAGGCTTTTTTTTTGTTTTAAAATAAAAAGTAGCTTTTGAGGTTTTTACCTCAATTTCCTATTAAAAATTTCATTTCTTTGGAAACAAGAATCAAAAAATAATTCTTTTTCCCTTTTTGATAAAAACCTGATAAACAATTAAATAATACAGCTTTTTTTGAAGCTGATAAAAATATATAAATAATGAGTATTTTAAATTCAGTAATTAAACTTTTTGTAGGAGATAAACAGCTAAAAGATTTAAAAAGTTTACAACCAGTTGTAGATAATGTAAGAAAATTTGAAGCAGCAATTGCAAAGCTTTCTCATGATGAATTAAGAGCGAAAACGCAAGAATTCAAAAATATTATTAAAGAAGCTTTAAAAGAATTTAACGATAAAATTGAAGCGTTAGAAGCAGAAGCAAAAGGTGCAGATATAGACAGACAAGAAGATATTTATACTGAAATTGATGCTTTAAAAGACGAATCTTACAAAGTTTCTGAAGAAACGTTATTAAAAATTATGCCAGAAGCTTTTGCTGTTGTAAAAGAAACTGCGAAACGTTTTGTAGAAAACGAAGAAATTGAAGTAACTGCTTCTCCTTTTGATAGAGAATTGTCTGCAGAAAGAGATAATGTTACTTTAGAAGGTGATAAAGCCTATTGGGCAAATTCTTGGGATGCTGCAGGAAAACCTGTTACTTGGGACATGATTCATTATGATGTTCAGTTAATTGGTGGATCTGTTTTACATCAAGGTAAAATTGCTGAAATGATGACTGGAGAAGGAAAAACTTTAGTTTCTACGTTGCCAGTTTACCTAAATGCTTTAACAGGAAATGGCGTGCATTTAGTAACCGTAAATGATTATTTGGCAAAACGTGATAAAGCTTGGATGGGACCAATTTTTGAATTCCATGGGTTATCTACAGATTGTATCGATTATCATCAGCCAAACTCAGATGCCAGAAGAAAAGCCTACAATGCAGACATTACTTATGGAACCAATAACGAATTTGGTTTCGATTATTTGCGTGATAATATGGCTAGTTCTAAAGATGATTTAGTTCAAAGACCACCAAATTATGCCATTATTGATGAAGTAGATTCTGTTTTAATTGATGATGCCAGAACGCCATTAATTATTTCTGGTCCAGTTCCTCAAGGAGACAGACATGAATTTACAGAATTAAAACCTTTAGTTGCAGATATTGTTACCTTACAAAAACAACATTTAGTGAAAGTTTTAGCGGAAGCTAAAAAATTATTGGCAGAAGGTGATGAAAAAGAAGGTGGGTTTTTATTATTGAGAGTTTACAGAGGTTTACCTAAAAACAAAGCGTTAATTAAATTTTTATCACAAGAAGGAATCAAACAAATTCTTCAAAAAACTGAAAATACATACATGGCAGACAACAATAAGTTGATGCCAGAAGTAGATGAAGATTTATGGTTTGTTGTAGAAGAAAAAAACAATCAAATTGATTTAACTGATAAAGGAATTGCACATTTATCAGAAAAAACTCAAAATGATAATTTCTTTGTGTTACCAGATATTGGCGTAAAAATCGGACAAATTGATGCTGCTGAAACTACAAAAGAAGAAAAAGCAGCTCAAAAAGACGAATTATATAAAGATTTCAGCATTAAAAGTGAACGTATTCATACCATGAATCAACTTTTAAAAGCATACACTGTTTTTGAAAAAGATGTGGAATATGTTGTGATGGATAATAAGGTAATGATTGTTGATGAACAGACTGGACGTATTATGGATGGTCGTCGTTATTCAGATGGTTTACACCAAGCAATTGAAGCAAAAGAAAACGTAAAAATTGAGGATGCTACACAAACTTTTGCTACTGTAACATTACAAAATTATTTTAGAATGTACAGAAAACTGTCTGGAATGACAGGAACTGCGATTACTGAAGCTGGCGAATTATGGGAAATCTACAAACTAGATGTTGTAGAAATTCCTACCAATAAGCCAATTCAAAGAGATGATAAAGAAGATTTAGTCTACAAAACTGCACGTGAAAAATACAATGCAGTTATTGAAGATATTGTAAAATTAGTGGCAGAAAATCGTCCTGTTTTAGTAGGAACAACCTCTGTAGAAATATCAGAATTATTAGGTAGAATGTTACAAATGCGTAAAATTCCTCATAATATATTAAATGCAAAATTACACAAACGTGAAGCTGATGTTGTTGCAGAAGCAGGAAAATCTGGTGTGGTAACAATTGCAACAAACATGGCTGGTCGTGGAACAGATATTAAACTTTCTAGTGAAGTAAAAGAAGCTGGTGGTTTGGCAATTATTGGTACAGAAAGACACGATTCACGAAGAGTTGATAGACAGTTAAGAGGACGTGCAGGAAGACAAGGTGATGTTGGTTCTACACAGTTTTATGTTGCTTTAGATGACAATTTAATGCGTTTGTTTGGTTCTGATAGAATTGCCAAAATGATGGACAGAATGGGCTTAAAAGAAGGCGAAGTAATTCAGCATTCTATGATCTCAAAATCTATTGAAAGAGCGCAAAAGAAAGTTGAGGAAAACAACTTCGGAATCAGAAAACGTTTATTAGA
Source organism: Polaribacter sp. Hel_I_88 (assembly GCF_000687935.1). Taxonomy (NCBI): domain Bacteria; kingdom Pseudomonadati; phylum Bacteroidota; class Flavobacteriia; order Flavobacteriales; family Flavobacteriaceae; genus Polaribacter; species Polaribacter sp. Hel_I_88. Next base: position 3,626,027 of record NZ_JHZZ01000001.1, read on the forward strand.
GTATGATGATATTATGAACGCTCAACGTGAGTTTGTTTATAAAAGAAGACGTAATGCTTTAGATGGTAAACGTTTGCAAGTTGATATCGCTAACATGATTTATGATACTTGTGAATTAATTATCAACACTAATAAAGCTGTTAAAGATTTTCAGAATTTTGAATTTGAATTGATTAAATTCTCTTCAATGACGTCTCCGTTTTCTGAGGAGGAATTCAATAAAATGTCTGAAAAAGAAATGACAGACAAGTTATATGAAATTGTTACTGAACATTACAAAAATAAAATTGAGAGAAATGCAGTTTTAGCTTTTCCAGTAATTAAAGACGTTTTTGAAAATGAAGGTGATAGATATGAACGAATTGTAGTTCCTTTTACAGATGGAAGTAAATCTTTACAAGTTGTTACCAATTTAAAAGAAGCGTATGAAAGTGAAGGAAAAAGTTTGGTTACCGATTTTGAGAAAAATATCACATTAGCAATTATTGATGAGAACTGGAAAGAGCATTTACGTAAAATGGACGAGTTAAAACAGTCTGTACAAAATGCTTCTTATGAGCAAAAAGATCCTTTATTAATTTATAAGTTCGAGGCTTTTGAATTGTTCAAAAAGACAGTTGACGAAATAAATAAGGAAGTTTTATCATTCTTATTTAAAGGAGAATTGCCTGTACAAGACCGTTCTCAAATTTCCGAAGCTAGAAGTCAGAAAAAAGAGCGTTTAAATACGAGTAAGGCAGATGTTCAGAATTCAACTGAACAAGCAATTCAAAATTCTAGACCTCAAAAATCTGAACCTGTTGAAACCATGGTTAGAGAACAACCAAAAATCGGAAGAAACGAACGAGTTACCATTAAAAACGTAATGAGTGGTGTAGAAAAAGAGGTAAAATATAAACAAGCCATTCCTTTAATTGAAAAAGGAGAGTTTGTTTTGGTAAATAAATAATAAACTTATTTGTCAATTTGAAAAGCTTATAGATTAACAAACTGACTACAAAAAAACAAAAAAACCGTTTAGAAAATAATTTCTAAACGGTTTTTTATAACTAGTTATATTTAAAATTTATTTTATACAAAAACGTAAAAATGTATTTTTCAAGTTAATTCAAAACGTTATTTGTAAAATAAATTTTTTCATTTTCCCAATCCTCTTTAATTAATAAATTGTCAAAATCTTTTTTAACTAGTTTTATCGCCTCTTTAAATTTAATTTCCTTTTTATTATGATAAAATTTTGCCTTATGTCTGTTTAGAACCCTAATTCCTAAAATAGCTTGTTTTTTAGTTTTAGGATGTTTAATTTTTTTCACAATATGTAAGCCTTCGTTTGTACTAGATTCTTCTATTTTTTGAGCATTTAATTGGTTTACACCAAAAGTTAGAATAGCTACTAATATTAAAGTTTTTATTTTCATAAGATTTATATTTTACTTTTTTCTTAAATAAATATTCCCCAAGTTTGCATTTAATTTCATTTTTACAATTCCTTTATTCAGTTTTAACTTCATGTTTTGTAAATCATTTACAACATTGTCTTCTTCAACTTTAAATTCAATATCGCTAAAAATTTCACTCGCAGTAATATCTAAATTCAAATCTGAATCTTTAGGTATGGTAACATTTATATAACCATTATTAGAATACACAGAATATAATTGTTTTGGTATTTTATTTTCGAATTCTATACTAACATTGCCTCCAATAGAATTTATTGAAACTGGCCCTGTAACATCTTTTAAGTTTACGTTATGAATTGATGTTGAAATTGATACTTCTCCATCAAAATCATATAATCTGGAAATTTCTGAATTAAAGAAAAAATGATGTTGATCTTCATTTTTTTTATCTTCACAACTATCTGTAATCCAATTTAACTTAATAGAATTTGGTATTTTAATTTTATATTGCTCTCTATTACTAGTCATTATAAAATCATTTTGTTTATCATCTTTAAAAATAAGCTCTCCATTTTTTTGTTCAATTATAAAAAATATTCCTAGCTCTACATTCTCATTCTTTTTACCTAATTTTTTTAAACCTGCTTTTAATTTAGGATTGATTGTTTTAAAAAACACTGTTTTTGGTCTAATAGTCGAATCATTCTCTGAATATGCACCACTTACTGTATAAGAAATTCGATTTGTACTTAAACTATCCATTCTACTCTTTACTTTTGAGTTTTTAGCAACACCATTAAAAGAAAAAACTTTATCATCTTTAGTAATTAAAGTTGAAGATTTTTTACCTGCCTTTCCCTTTATTAAAGTAGTAAACTTCATTTCTCTGAACTGATGTAGACTTTCAATTATTACTTCATCTCCATCATAACCTTCTATAATAAAACTTTTAGAAGAACATATTTTTAAAGTTCCTTTGTTAAATTTTATTTTCTTTTGTTGAGCATTTGCGTTTAGAACAAAAAGTGCAATTATAAAAAGTACTATTAATTTTATGTGTTTCATTGTGTTATTTTTTAATTTTAACCATTGCTAAAGTTGCGTTGTTTTTAACAATAGGAAAGGTTTGTTCATTATTTATTATTTTTTCAAGAGGTTTTTGTGCACGGTTTTCTCTTAAAATACTTAAAGCTTTAATCAATTTTATTTGTACCAAAGGCTTGTGTTCATTTTCTAAAGCCATTATTAAATTCTTTCTTATTTTTTCGTTTGATGGAAATTGTAAAAGCGCATCAATAGTTGCAATTTTTACATTTGCATTTTCATCTTTATGAATAATTTCTACCAATCTATTTATGATTCTTGCATCTTCTTTTTTGTATTCATCATTAAATTGATATACAGCTTCCAAACGTTTTCCAGCAGATTCATTTTCCAAATTTGCCATTAACTCACTTTCAACTGAAGAAGTCTTATTTTGATTTACGAACCAAAATCCCACTGAAAAAACAACAGCAAAACAAGCAGCAACAGCAATGTATTTTAAATAATAAATCTTTTTCTTTTTAGGTTGATGTAATTCTTTTTGCACCAATTTTTCGAAAGAAATAGTTGCTTTTTCTGACATTACTTCATTATCAAATTTTAATTTATTTTCCTGTATAAATTCTTCTAATTTCATACGATTTACTTTTTCTGAATCATTTTTAAAAGTTGGTCTTTCCCTCTTTTATATTGATTTCTTACGGTACTTTCTTTAATGTTTAGCATCTCTCCTATTTCTCTATGGTTGTAATTTTCAATCATATATAAAACCAAAATAATACTGTATTTTTCTTTTAATTGATAGATACAATCTTTTATAAAATCGATTGAAATATTATTTTCAATTTCATCTTCATCAACTTGGCTTTCAGTTTCTAAAACGAGCGTTTCATCAATCCAAATAATCTTTTTTTGTGTTCTAATAACATCTAAAGATTTATGAACAACAATTCTTTTTAACCAAGCACCTAAATTTGCATCATCATTTAATTGATGAATTTTTTGAAAACTTTTTATAAAACAATCTTGTACCACATCTTCTGCTTCTTCCCTACTTTTTAGAATTCTTATTGCAGCAGCAAACATCATATTTTTGTAATTATGATATATTTTTATTTGTGCTGAATAGTTATTCAGTTTGCATTGTTGTATAAGTTGTTTTGTATTCAAAAAGTAGGTTGGTTGATTTTGTTTACATTATAAGAACGTGAAAATTTTAAAAGTGTCGCAAAAAAAAAACATAATATTTTAAATCAATACAATAAATTATTATAATCAACTCTATTTAAACAATTTAAATTTTATTTAATTTAACAATACAATATGATATATTGATATATTAAAAATAAAAAATCACTCAAACTAAAAAAATCCGTTTAGAGAGTTTATAAACGGATTTTGAAATGTATAAATACTTAAAAACTATTCTTTTATAAATTTAGTGGTATAACTTCCTTTATCAGAAATAAACTTTATTAAATACAAACCACTTGTTAAATCTTCCACATTAACTTTGTCTAAGTTAGATGTAAACTGTTTCATCTTTTTACCAATTACAGAATATACTTCTACTTTGGTTAAGTTGATTTCGAGGTCGATATTTAAAATATTTTTAGCAGGATTTGGATAAACTCTGATAGAATTTGCAAAATTAGCATCATCAATAGATAAAGTACACGTTTCTCCAACTTTATAAGATAAAAATTTAGTTACAGCTAAGCCACCTGCAAAAGCAAATTTACAGGCATAATTTATGGTTTCACCAGTAGTAAAACCTGTAATAGTTTTTGTGAATTTTTTACCTCCAGCATTACTCATTTGTTCTTCTGCAAAAGGAGATTGTTTTTGTAAGTAAGCAATTACACCTGTTTTATCTGAGTCTAATAATTCAAAATTAAAAGTTACGTTATTTCCATTTGTGATAAATTCATAAGTATAACCCACAGAAAAAGCACCTTCTCTTGCATCATTAGCAGTTCCTGAACATTCAGAATTTGTATTTGCTAAAGTTGTAGCTTCTAAAATAATTGGATTGTTTGTTGCTGAATTACCCGTTAAATCTTTTGCTACAATACTAAAACTATATGCAGTTTCAGCGTTTAAATTGCTAATTATAAAAGGTTTTTCAATTCCTGAATCTCCATTTACAGATATTGTTGTAGCCTCATAACTAATATCATAAGCTATTTTACCAGAATCATCTGTTGCATTTAGTAAAACTTCTACTGTAGACGATGTTATATTGCCAATGGTTGCTGTAAAATTTTCTGGGGAAGTGGTATCTGAACTACTTCCTGAACAAGAACTGCCAACAACATAATCAAAATACTTTGTGGCTGATAAACCTCCTGCAAATGCAAATTTAGCTGCATAACTTATAGTTTCACCAACTGAAAATCCACTTATTGTTTTAGAGAATTTTAAACCAGCACCTTGTTGCAATTGTGTTTCTGAAAAAGGCGTTTTTTGCCACAAATAAGCAACAACACCAACTTTATCTGAATCTAATAATTCAAACGTAATTTCTACAGATGTTCCTTTGGTTTCGAAAGTAACTTCATAGCCTTGAGAAAAACTACCTTGTTGCGCTTCTGCAGAAATTTCGTTACATTTTTTTTCTTCGGAAACTGTAATATTTACCAATTCTGATGTCGTTTTTGCTCCTAAATTATCAGTTGCAATTGCAGTTATTTGATGAGATCCAATATTGGCATTGTTCCAAACAAAATTGAAAGGAGCAGTAGTATCATCTCCTAGCTTTGTGGTTCCATTAAAAAACTCTACAAGTACCACATTTCCATCTAAATCGTTAGTTGTAGCCGATATTGTAATTAGATCTCCTTCTTTAAATGATTCGTTATTTGTAGGCGAAATTATTGAAATTGTTGGATTGATATTTCCACTACTTGAAACTAGCACCAAAACTTCATCTGAATCTTGATAAACCCCATCACTAACAGTTAATTTGCATTTATAAACACCATCTACTAAATTTGAAATCGATGGTGATGCAATTTTTTCGTCATCAAAAGAGATGATTGTTGGTCCATAAACCTGCTCCCATTCATAAGTAATTGTTTCACCTTCTGGATCATTACTCTCAGAACCATCTAAAGTTGCAAATGTATTTGGTGAAATTACAGAAACATTTTCGCCAGCATCTGCAATTGGTGGTACAAAAGACAGAGGACTGTTATAAGAAAATGTCATTTTTCCGATATTAAATTCTCCACTTTCGATGAATAATCTTAATACATTTTCTCCTTTTGTTAATTCAATGCCTGAAACAGTTTTAGTTTGCCAAACATCCCAATCAGAAGAATATTGCACATAAATATCTGGACTCACTTTTTTGCCTTCCACTTCAAAATAAAAAGGACCTCCTCCACTTTCGTTTCCAGAAGCATATCTAAAACTTACATCATAATTCCCAGCAGTTTGTACATTAACAGAATATTCTAACCATTCACCTGCAGCATTCCAACCCACTGTTGCTCCTTCTCCATTTACAGAAATAGCATCAATATTTTCATCGGTTCTAAAATCGCCATTATTACCTACAGATGTATCTACATAGCTAATATTTTGACCTTTTCCTCCTTCAAATTTATCATAAAAACCAGCTTCAATTTCTCCAGGAATGTTATGAGGTGTTCCTAAATAAGGAACTTGTTCACCTACAATAACTTCAACAATATTTGTTACGTTAAATTGATTGTTTACAAATACTTTTGCGTAAAAACCATGAATTCCCAACGTTAAATTTGCTGATTTCAATTGATAAGGAGCTGTTAAATCTTCTCCAATCAAAGTTTCACCGTCAAAAAACGCAACTTTACTAACATTATTTCCAGTAATAGTTGCTGTTAAATTTACACTTCCATTTGGAAAAGCTTGTGTAAAATCTGAATTTAAAACACCACTCACATCAACATCTCTACTCGTTTTCATTTGATTTGCTGGCACTGTTAATTGATATCCATCAGAAAAAGAAACCACGATTTCAGCATCAGAATAATTATGAGCAACATACGTGGTTTCTCCATTTTGTTTAAAAACTCCTGCAATTGGGTAATTAGCCGTAATTGTAGCATCAATAACCCCTAAAGCATTTACAGAATGTAACCAATGATAGGTTTGTGCATCAGAAATACCAAACTTTAAATTTCTTTCTGGATAGGCATTGTAAAGATTTACAGCTTCTTGAGGATTGCTCATTGATAAATATTTCCAATAAGTATCATGCCATAAATTGTCATTATCTTCTTTACTTAAAACTCCTGTATTTTGTGTAATTTCTGTCCATAATTTTTTAGCATATTCTTGATTATGTCCTAAATAAAAAGAGCCTCCATGAATTGGATACATTTCAATTCCATAAGAAGCTGCAATATCTGAAGTCCAAAAAGTACCATTATCGTAAGAATTTCCCCAAACTCTAGAGACCAAACTATATTGTTGATTACTTCTAAAATTACGTTCATACACATCAAACCAATATTCTTCAACTGCAGTTTGCTCTGTAGTATAAATATAGATTCCTAAATCTCTAATCGCATTGTTTTCGGTAATTGTTCCCCAGTGAATTAAAGAAGAGGCAAATTGCATACTTTCTGAGGTGGATTCTTGATCATTTCCTTGCGGAAACGTTGCAAATCCATTTGCCCAACTATGGCCAGCATAAGGACTAAAATTTCTTAAAAATGGAAATTTAGGATCATTTCTATCAGCAGAAGCTGCATCACTAATTAAGGTATTAATCATTGGTGCCCATTGAGAAGCCCAACCAGGTTGAAACTGCTCCATAAAAGCTGCTGCATGAATAAAATATCCCCAATGAAAATGATGATCATTAATATTGGTATCCTGTCCATGACCTGAAGGATAGCCCAACATTGCAGACCAAGTATCGTTATAATAAAACAAAAATGCTTTTTCTCCAGATTCGTATGTTAGCCAATCTTCTAAACGTTCTTTAACAGTGGCAATCATTTTATTTCTTGCAGTAATGTTTCCTGTTTGATCTGCAATTCTTGCTGTTTGTATTAAACGATTCATAACCTGCCCTTCATTATAAGAATCTGTCCAAGTTGCTAAACCATCATTTTCTATTTGAGAAATTTTTGCTTCTAAATCTGCAGGACTAAAGCCATCGCTATAATTTGCTAAATAGGGAATTGTTGGTAAAATTCCTTTAAAAGTATTTTCTACTGTAAAACTATTTCCAGCTAACATTTTTAACTCACCTCTTACTGAACCATATGTATAAGCACTTGGCATAGGAGAATTAGAACTTGAATTATACCATTGATGAGGCAATAAACCCAGCATCATTTTTGAATTTGTACCTTCTTTTATTTCTGTATCTACTAAAAAAGTAGTGGTTACTTTTGAGTTGTTTTCATTATAAACCCAAGAAGTTGTGGTATTTGTTGGAAAAACATAAGCATATTCTTGTAACTCGTTTGCTACTAAACTTACATTGCCTGTATTTTGTGGCAACATTGCCATGGACCAATAAGTTTTTCCATTTAAGGATGATGAATATGTGTTTCCTGATTGATTCCAAATACTTCCAACTGGTGCATAAAAAACAAAATCTTGTCCACTTGCAGCATTTTCTATAATTAAAATTTCATTATTGATGGATGTTGAGCCTGAATTCACTTTAATTTCCACAACATCGTCTGCATCTTTTGTATAATATAAAAATGGCATTCCAATTCCTGAAGTAACATTTAATTCATTATCTGCATCTTTCCAATTCATGGTAACTGTCCAATCTGAATAATCTGAAACTGTAGTTTTATCTGTATTTAATCCTTGTAAACTAACTTGAATTGGAGCAGAATCGCCAATAACTCCCCAAGGAATGTACGTAACTATTAAACCTGTATTAGTGGTTTTCATAGTCATTGGATAATTAAATAAATTATCTGCATGGTTTTCTTTTACCAACTTAGACCACCAATCGTTAGTGGGTACTGGTTTGCCTATGACATTTCCTGATAATTGTGGAGAACCTGATGGAAAACCATTTCTACCAGCAACATCTGTGCCTGGAAATGATTTTGTATAACTTCCATTGCCAACTTGTATCGTTTGTGAAAAAATTGAAAGACCAATACATAAAAAGATTGAGGAAATTAATTGTTTTATCATTTGAATGCGTTTTAGGTAAAACTAAAATTTTTCCTAAAGATTAAAGAAAATTCCAACCATACAAAAACCATACAAGCAATTATTTTGATAAAATATTAAAGAATTCTAAAAAATCTCGACTTTTATTCTGAAAATGGATTGAATATACTTTTGATAAAAAAAATAATTAGAACTTATTACATTTAAATATCAAGCAAAAAAAAAACCATTTAGAAATTTTTCTAAACGGTTTTAGTACTATAAAAAGTTAAAATAAACTCAGATACACTTAAAAACTTGTATCCATTTTTATATAATTCAAAAACTCTCTTTTGGTATCTCTTTCTTTAAATTTACCACCAAATTCTGCAGTTACAGTAGAGCTTTCTATATCTTTTATTCCTCTAGAATTTACGCACAAATGTTTTGCATCAATAACACAAGCAACATCTTCTACACCTAAAGCTTCTTGCAATGCTTGTACAACTTGCATTGTTAAACGCTCTTGCACTTGTGGTCTTTTTGCGTAATACTCTACAATTCTATTCATTTTTGATAAGCCAATTACCTTCCCATCAGAAATATAAGCCACATGTGCTCTACCAATAATTGGTAACAAATGATGCTCGCAAGTAGAATACACAACAATATTTTTTTCTACCAACATTTCTCCATAACTATAATTATTATCAAAAGTTGATGGAACTGGTTTGTTTTTAGGATTTAACCCCATAAAAAGCTCATTTACAAAAGCTTTTGCAACTCTTTTTGGGGTTCCTTGTATACTGTCATCCTCTAAATCCATTCCTAAAGTTGTTAAAATATCTTTAACACTTTCTTGGATTCTGTTTATTTTTTCTTCGTCAGAAATATCAAAAGCATCAGCTCTTAATGGAGTTTTCGCAGAAGTTCCTACGTGATTTTCTCCTAATTCCTCTATTCTTTCGTCATTCATTTTGCTGTCTAATTCAAACATTTCAAACTAATATATTAAAGTGCAAATTTACGTCTTTAGAACGTATTAAAAATAGTTTTATATCAATTAAACTTATAATAGAATAAATCTTGATAAGTAAAATCTAAACCTTTAAAACTACTTTAATTTCTTTATCAATTCTTGTAAGGAACAATTTGATTGCTCTCCAGAAATCATATTTTTTAAAGTGAATTCCTGATTATTCATTTCATTAGAACCAGCAATCACCACAAATTCGATTTCTCGATTATTTGCATACGTCATTTGCTTTTTCATTTTTGCATTATCAGGATACAATTCCGATTTTATGTTGTTGGCTCTTAATTGCGTAATTGCTTTCATACAATACAAGCCTTCTGCATCTCCAAAATTGACGAATAATACCTTTGGTTTTGGCAAAGCCACTGTTTTAAACAAGCCTAATTCTTCTAAAACCAAATAAATTCTGTCTAAACCAAAAGAGATTCCAACTCCAGAAACATCTTTCATTCCGAAAATTCCTGTTAAATCATCATATCTTCCTCCTCCACCAATGGAACCCATTTTTACACCTTTTGGTGCAGATACTTCAAAAATTGCGCCTGTGTAATAATTTAGACCTCTTGCTAAAGTTACATCAATCTCTAAATTTGCAGATTGCAAACCTAATGCTGCCACTGAATTTATTACAAATCGTAATTCTTCAACACCTTTTTTACCTTCTTCCGAAGTTTGTAACATGTTTTCTAAAGATGCTAATTTGTCTACATTAGAACCTGTAAAAGAAAATAATGGTTGTACTTTTTTGATAGCTTCTTCAGTAATTCCTTTAGAAATCATTTCTGCTTCCACCTTTTCTTGACCAATTTTATCTAACTTATCTAAAGCTACAGTAAAATCGATTAACTTATCTTGTGCACCAATAACTTCTGCAATTCCAGAAAGTATTTTTCTATTATTTATTTTGATGGTTGTGCCAGTTAACCCTAAACTTGTAAAAACGGTATCATATAATTGAATAAACTCAACTTCTTGCCAAAGAGATTGACTTCCAACGACATCTGCATCACATTGAAAAAACTCTCTAAAACGTCCTTTTTGTGGACGATCTGCTCTCCAAACTGGCTGAATTTGATAGCGTTTAAAAGGAAACGTGATTTCATTTTGATGTTGCACTACATATCTTGCAAAAGGAACAGTTAAATCGTAACGAAGTGCTTTTTCGGAGATTTGTGGCGTTAATTTTAAACTATCTTTTTCTTCAATTAAATTGTTATCAGCTTTAGATAAATAATCTCCAGAATTTAAAATCTTAAAAATTAAACGATCTCCTTCTTCTCCATATTTCCCCATTAACGTGTCTGAATTTTCAAAACTTGGAGTTTCAATAGGTTGAAATCCATAAGTTTCAAAAGCAGTTTTAATCGTGTTCATTATATAACTACGATTGGCAACTTCTGTTGGCGAAAAATCTCTTGTTCCTTTTGGAATGCTTGGCTTCATTAAATAGGTTTTAGGTTTTCGTTTTTCGTTTTTAGTCATTTTACTGAAAACTCAAAACTTAAAATTGAACACTTACAATTAAAAATTGCGGGTGCAAATATCGTTAAAAAGATATACTTATTTAGGAGTTTCAAAAGTTTTATTTTGTCTTCTTAAGGCATAAATTGTCGCATTTAATTCGAAACCCAACAGTAGAATAATTGCGTTTAACCAAATAAATAACATCAAAATTAAAAGCGTACCAATAGAACCATATAACTCATTATATTTTGCAAATTCATTTACATAATACCCAAATAAATTAAAGGTTAAAAGTAGTAAAACTGTAGTAAAAACAGAACCTGGAGAGAAAAAACGAGAGTGTTTGCCTTCTTTAACTCCATAATGATATAACATGGAAACTGTTACAAAAATCATAGTAAGAAAGATAAACCCACGCACAATTTGAATCCAAATTAGGTTATCATCTAACCAACCTAAGGTTACTGAATTTTTTAAAATAAGTTCGAAAAAAATGATAATTGCCACTGTTATTAATAGAAAAACAACAATAATTACAGAAACATACATGGCTATAAAATAGGCTCTAAAAACGTTTCTAATTTCTTTAACGTGATAGGAATATTCAAAACCACCAAAAATAGCATTTACACCATTGGTCATTAAAAAAATAGAACCTATAAAACCAAAAGAAAGCAACCCTCCATATTGATTTTTAATAATATCTACCAAAACAGAATCTACAGCATCAAAGGTTTTTGGCGGTAAAACATCGCTAATAATTGATAGCAAACCTTCTTGTGCTCCAGGAATTGGTAAAAATGGAATTAACGTCAACACAAAAAGTAAAAACGGAAAAATCGCCATAAAAAAACTATACGCAATTCCTCCTGCTCTTGTTGTTAAAGCACCTTCTACAATGCCAATAAAATACATTTCTAAAAGATCATATAAAGACATACCTTCTAACCCCGGAATTTTTATTTTCTTCCCGAATTTTACCAAAACATTTACAATTGGTATGTTCTCTAATTTTTCTTCAATTTCTTTACTCATAAAGCTTTTTTGTCCTTTGGACATTTCCTATTTGGTCTTTTTAAAAACAGCTTTTTAGGAAATTTTTATTCAGTATTATTCAAACTTACAAATAAATCTTTAAAAGTAAATTCTTTTACATTAAATGAAATTGTTGAATCTTTTAAAAAAAGACAATCAGATTCGAATCCTAAAGTTGCAAAAAGTCCATAATCTTCATTAAAAACAAATGTTTTATTTCCGTTTTTAGCTTTTTTATTTTGATACATCTTAAAATCAATATTCTTTGTTTTATAGCTGTTTTTAATCTTTTTAAACGTATCTAAATCAGCAATAATGATCTCTTCTTTTGGGTAATATTTTAAAATGAAATCTTTAAGAGAATCATTTTTTTGAGCATAAGCAAAATGAATGTTTGTAGCTGTTTTTTTAATTTCTAATTTTAAATGTTGCGCTTTTTCCACGCCTAAAACATGACCATAAATAGGGATATTATTTTCTTTACAAGAAGTAAGAAAGACAATTGCAATGCATAAAAAGAAAATGTTATTTTTCATTCAATAATAATTTTATAATTTGATAAAAGTCCTGCAATAGTATGTTTGCTAAATTTTGCGCCTTTTAAGTAGTTATTTGCTGGATTGATCTCAAAATTAGTGGCAGTTCTAAAATCTGATTTTTCTAAATTCGTTTGTTCAAAAATAGCACCTTTTAGATTTGAATTGTCAAAATCAGCATTCGTTAAAATGGTTTCTGTAAAATCTACTTCCTCTAAATTACAACTACTAAAAACTGTTTTTGGTATTTTTAATTGATAAAAAGAAGAAAAACTTAATTGACATTCTTTGAACGAGAATTGCAACAAAAAAGCATCACATTCATTAAACTTTACGCCTATCATTTTACAGTTGATAAAATTTACATCCTTAAAAGCTGTATTGGTTACAATAGCGTTGCTAAAATTACAATCGATAAACTCACATTCAACAAACTGAATATTTGAAGCATGCACATTCTCAAAATTGCAATTCGAAAATGTACAATTGTCATATTCTCCTTTTTTGATTTTCGTTTTAGTGAAATCAATTTTAGAATATTCTTCGTTGTCAAAATAATTATCCATGCTTTTTAATTCAATATTTAAAGTTAAAAATTCAAAATTGTGTTATCGACTAAGAATCCAACTTTGAACTTTAAACCTTAAACTCGGAATTTTTAGAGCGCTTTTAAACTCAAATCTAAATTATAAACAGAATGCGTTAAAGCACCAGATGAAATAAAATCCACACCACATTCTGCATATTTTCTGATGGTTTTTTCATTGATGCCTCCTGAAGACTCTGTGAAACATTGGTCGCCAATTAAAGCAACTGCTTTTTTGGTGTCTTCATAATTAAAGTTATCAATTAAAATTCTGTAAACACCTTCGTTCGCTAAAATTTCTTTGATTTCTTCTAAACTTCTAGCTTCTACAATAATCTTAATATCCAGCTTTTTTTCGGCTAAATATTTTTTGGTTTTGGTAATTGCAGCTGTAATTCCGCCAGCAAAATCTATATGATTATCTTTAATCATTACCATATCATACAAGGCAAATCTGTGGTTTTCTCCACCTCCTATTTTTACGGCCCATTTTTCTAGAGCTCTAATGCCAGGTGTTGTTTTTCTGGTGTCTAAAACTTTGGTTTTTGTTCCTTTTAATAAATCAGCAAAAAAAGCAGTTTTGGTAGCAATTGCACTCATTCTTTGCATCGCATTTAAAACCAAACGTTCTGCCATTAAAATAGATTGCGACTTGCCAGAAACATGAAAAACAACATCTCCATATTTTACTTTTTCGCCATCATTGATAAAAGTTTCTACTTGTAGATCCTTATCAACATAACAAAAAACTTGTTTTGCAAATGCAACACCAGCAATAATGCCTTCGTCTTTTACCAATAATTTGGCTTTTCCTTCGGCATCATCAGGAATACAAGAAAGTGAAGTATGATCTCCATCTCCAATATCTTCTCTAATGGCGTTTTTTATAATGATGTCTAACTCGTCTTGAAATTTTGCTTCTGATATCATAAATTCTATATTCTGCTGTAAAAATAACAATGATTTTCTTTTTTATGTTACTTCTGATGGTTTAATGTTTTAAAACTGATAAATTTGTGATTAGAAATGATATTAATTGAACGAATTCAATACAAACTTCTCGATATATTTTCGCAAAAAAGCGAAATCACTCGAAGAAACAGTATGTTTTTACTCTTACCTAATAAAGTGCTCACAAAATGTCACATCGAGTGAAATTCTTTTTTCAAGAATTTTGTATCGAGATGCTTTTTGAATACATAATTTGTAATTTTGACAAATGAAAATAAAATTACTCGCAATCGGAAAAACCGATAATAAAAACTTAATCAAATTGATTGATGAATATCAAAATCGATTAAAACATTACATCAAGTTTGAGTTGGAAATTATTCCTGATATTAAAAATGTTAAAAATTTAAGTGAAGTTCAGCAAAAGGAAAAAGAAGGCGAATTAATTTTATCGAAATTGCAAAATACAGATCAATTGGTTTTGTTAGATGATAAAGGAAAACATTTTACTTCGATTGAATTTTCTAAATATTTACAGAAAAAAATGAATGCTGGTTTAAAACAATTGGTTTTGGTAATTGGTGGTCCTTATGGTTTTTCTGAAGCTGTTTATCAAAAATCAACAGGGAAAATTTCGCTTTCTAAAATGACATTTTCGCATCAAATGATTCGTTTATTTGTTGTGGAACAATTGTATAGAGGTTTTACGATTTTAAAGAATGAACCTTATCATCATGAATAAAGGCCTCTCCTAACCTCTCCAAAAGAGAGGAACTCTCGTCTTTGTGAAAATTTACAATCTAAAAAATATTTTAAGAGTAAATTTTATTACTACTATCACTAAAGTTTTGAGCATTTTTAAAAGTAGTATGTAAAAAAACAATTTCAAGAACTAAAATTGGAACTACAAAAAATAACGCTATTGGAGATAAAATAACACTGATTAACAAAGCTCCGTTAATAATTTTTGCAATACCCGTAATTTGAGCCAAAGAGCCCAAGTTTTCTTTTAATTTTAAAATACCCAAGCCCATAATTAGCTCACCAATACCAAAAATAATCATTAAAAATACGCCCATTATAATTTCAAAAGCATTTATAAAGCCAATTCCATCTGTAAAAAAATTAAAAATAGTCATAATTATTGCAATTATTATGTAAATTAAAATAGCCTTTGATAAAAGAGCATTTTCAAACTTTTTTGCAATTATTTTATATCCATTTATAAAAGGGAATAAGGTTATAAAAAAGATGATTGCAAAAGGAATTCTAAAAGCTAGAATCCAAATATCATCTACGTTTTTAGCCGCGAAATATATTTCCATAAAAATACCTATTGAAGTTATTATGGCATAAAATATTCCAAAAACCCAACTGTTATTTATTGTTTTTAGTTCGTCTTTCGTCCAATCAATTTCTATTTGCTCTGTTGATGAATTTGTTTGAATATTATTCAAATCTTCTCCTAAAACCTCTAAAATAATTTTAATGGTATAACTTCTTGGATTCACTTCACCTGCTTCAATTCTTTGAATTGTTCTTACATTAATATTACATTGTGCAACCAATTCTTCTTGAGTTAACCCTTTTTGTTTTCGCAGTTCAGTAATTCGTTTTCCTAAATCTGGCTGTTTCATAATAAATGTGTTTTTATTTTTCATACAATGTTAGTTCAGTGAATTAAGTTTACAAATTATTTAAGCGTTTTTTAACCCGACATTTACACGACAAATCAATGGCACTAATACTTTTGGCGTTTTATTTTTTTTCAATGTACATCGTTAAATTTGTTTTATTTGCAGATTTATACATAAATATTCATTTTTAAAATGACTACATTTGTCCAAAATCAATACTTTTTAATGAAATTAGTCTTTGCCACCAATAATTTAAACAAATTGAAAGAAGTACAAGAAATGTTATCAAATTCAATAGAAATATTGAGTTTAAAAGACATTAATTGTTTTGATGATGTTGATGAAACTGAAACTACTTTAGAAGGAAATTCAAAACTAAAAGCAAACCATATCACTAAAAAATTTGGTTATAATTGTTTTGCTGACGATTCTGGTTTGGAAGTTGAAAGTTTGGATGGTAAACCTGGTGTATATTCTGCACGTTTTGCTGGTGAACCTGCAAATGCTGAAAATAACATGCAAAAATTATTATCAGCATTAAAAAATAAAGAAAACAGAAAAGCACAATTTAGAACGGCTGTTTGTTTAAATATTGATGACAAACAGTATGTTTTTGAAGGTATTTGCAAAGGTGAAATTTTACACGAAAAACAAGGAGAAAAAGGTTTTGGTTACGACCCTATTTTTAAACCTGAGGGTTATAATATCTCTTTTGCAGAAATGTCATCAGAAGAAAAAAATAAAATTTCTCACAGAGGAATTGCCATTCAAAAATTGGTTACTTTTTTAAAGAATTATAATTAAATTTTCAGACCTCACAGGTTTTCAAATCCTTTGAGGTTTTGTTGAATAGTAATGAAGCAAACAAACTACACAAAACATTTTATAATCTTATCAGTTTTGCTGGTTGTTTTATTTTTTGTGAATATAAGTTTGGGCTCTGTTTCTATTCCTTTTGATGAAATTTTCACCAGTTTAATTGGTGGAACTCCAACCAAACTAAGTTGGGAAACTATTATCTTAAATTTCAGATTACCCAAGGCAATTACTGCTATTTTAGTAGGTTCTGGTTTATCAATTTGTGGTTTGTTGATGCAAACCTTATTTCGAAATCCTTTGGCAGGTCCTTTTGTATTGGGAATTTCTTCTGGTGCAAGTTTAGGAGTTGCTATTTTAATTTTAGGAAGTTCCGTTTTTGGCGGATTTTTATTATCAGCATCAATTTCTACTATTTCTTTGCCAATTGCAGCAAGTTTAGGCGCTTTTTTAGTGTTGTCAGCAGTTATTATTGCTGCAAATAAAGTTAGGAATACCATGTCAATCTTAATTATTGGTTTAATGTTTGGGAGTTTAACTTCAGCTATTATTAGTGTTTTAGCTTACTTTAGTGAGGCAGCACAAATTCAGCAATATTTATTTTGGAGTTTTGGCAGTTTAGGGAATTTATCTTGGAATGAAATTACAGTTTTTGCCATTATTTTTGTCATCGGAATTCTAGGAACTTTATCGGTTATAAAACCTCTTAACAGTTTTTTATTAGGCGAAAATTATGCAAAAAGCTTAGGCATCAACATTAAAAAAAACAGAACAATTATTTTATTAATTACAAGTTTACTAACAGGTGTAATTACGGCTTTTTCTGGTCCAATTGCTTTTGTTGGTTTGGCTGTGCCTCATATTGCTCGACTGTTTTTTACAACTTCAAATCATAAAATATTAATTCCTGCTGTAGCTATTTTAGGTGGAATTATTTTACTAATTTGTGATGCTATAGCACAATTACCAACAAGCGAATTTACATTACCAATTAATGCAATAACATCGTTATTTGGTGCGCCTGTTGTGATTTGGTTATTAGTTAGAAAGAAGAAAATATACATATAAAGCCCATCCCTACCTTCCCAAAGGGAAGGAGTTAGCAAGTTTATGAAAATTAACAATTTTAAAATTCGTGAAATTCGTGTCTGAAAATATTGTCCTAAAAACTGAAAACATAACTATTGGTTATCAATTTAAAAAAGTACAAAATATTGTAGCTTCAAAGATTGATATTGCTATTGAAAAAGGAAAACTTGTTACTGTTTTAGGTAAAAACGGAATCGGAAAATCGACTTTTTTGAGAACCATTGCTAAAGTGCAAGAACCTTTACAGGGCGAAATTTTCATCAACCAAAAAAATATAAAAAAATTTACCAATAAAGATCTTTCTACAGTTTTAAGTTTGGTGTTAACTGAACGCTTGCCAGAAAGTCAGATGACCGTTTTTGAATTGGTGGCTTTAGGAAGACAACCTTACACAAATTGGATTGATTCGCTTTCTGAAACTGATTTAGTAAAAATAAATTGGGCAATTGAGCAAACTGAAATCAATCACTTAAAAGGTAAATTCTTTTATGAATTGAGTGATGGACAATTGCAACGCGTTTTAATTGCAAGAGCTTTGGCACAAGATACAGACATTATTATATTAGATGAACCCACTGCTCATTTAGATTTGCATCACACTATAAAAATATTTTCTTTATTAAAAAAATTGGTTTCTGAAACTTCTAAAACTATTATTTTATCAACTCACGAAGTAAACTTAGCGATTCAGTTTGCAAATGAGATTATTTTATTTGCTGATGACAAAATATTTACAGGAAACCCAACAGAATTGATAACAAAAAATGCTTTTGACAACTTATTTCCTAAAGAAATTGTTGTTTTTAACAGAAATTTGCAACAATTTATAATAAACAAAAAGTAATTTTGAAGATACTGTAACTTTTTGTTACTTTTGGATACTAATAAATTAAATAACTAATTTTTAATCGATGAAAAAAATACTTTATATGGCTAGTGCAGTCGCTTTTATGGCTTGCAGTTCTAGTAAAGATGCGACTAACAACGAGGACGCAAATGTAGATCAGGCTGCAAAATATGCAGCTACAATTACAGCTAAAGATTTAGGTGCTCACTTATTTACATATGCTTCAGATGAGTTTGAAGGTAGAGAAACTGGAGAACCTGGACAGAAAAAAGCCGTAGAATATTTAAAGAATTTTTATGTAAGTAACGAAATTGTATCGCCTTTAGGTGGTGATGATTACTTTCAAGAAGTGCCTGCAGAATGGATTAATAAAAATACACGTAGAGGAAAATATAACGATTCAGAAAATGTAGTAGCATTTATTAAAGGATCTGAAAAGCCAGACGAAATTATTGTTATTTCTGCGCATTTAGATCACGAAGGTATTAAAGGTGAAGAAATTTACAATGGTGCTGATGATGATGGTTCTGGAACAGTTGCTATGTTAGAAATTGCAGAAGCATTTCAAATGGCTGTAAAAGCAGGAAAAGGGCCAAAGAGATCTATCTTATTTTTACACGTAACTGGTGAAGAAAAAGGTTTGTTAGGTTCTAAATATTATACTGATGAAGATCCTATTTTTCCTTTGGCAAATACAGTTTGTGATTTAAATATTGACATGATTGGTAGAACTGATGACAGACATAAAGCAAATCCGAACTATGTTTATTTAATTGGTTCTGATAAATTAAGTACAGAATTGCATACTTTATCTGAAGAAATAAATGCTAAATACACAAACATAAATTTAGATTATAAATATAATGATGAGAATGATCCAAATCGTTTTTACTACAGATCTGATCATTATAATTTCGCTAAAAACAATGTGCCAATTATTTTTTACTTTAATGGTACACACGTAGATTACCATAAACCAACTGATACACCTGACAAAATTAATTATGAATTGTTAGAAAACAGAACACGTTTGGTTTTCCATACTGCTTGGGAAGTTGCCAACAGAGAAAACAGAATTATAGCTGATAAAGCTGAAGTTAAAAAAGAAACAGGAAAGTAATTTCTTATTTTTATTGATATGAAAAAGCCAAGTAATTTAAATTACTTGGCTTTTTTTATTTTCCTAAATGTAGCTTTATGTTAAATTTTGATGAAATATCAATTTGAGTTTCTAGCATAAATTAGGACTATTAATCAATAATTTTTCTTAAAATATTAAAAACTTTTTTTTCAATAGCATCAACAGTACCATCTGCAAAAAATACGTTTTTTATATCTCGAATTAAATTCTCTTTTTCTTGTTGATTTAATTTGTTTTCGGAAATATAATGCTGAATTTTATTCAAATTTTCTTCATCAGAATCTACAATAACTTCTGTATGGATTTTATGAAAGGTTACTTTATCAACTCTTGATAAGATATAATCTTCCTCTTCTTTTGATTCAAAAAAGTTACAATGTGCAGCATATAAAAGCACATATGCTTCAAATTCTTGTTGGGTCCAATCTAGTTTTTCCATGTTATTTTTCTATTGGTAAATTTTCTGTGGATGCCCATTCTGTCCAAGAACCATCATAAACAGTATGATTTTTAAAACCAGCCATTTCAGCTCCCAAAGCTAAAACAGCTGCAGTAATTCCTGAGCCACAAGAAAATATAAACTCTTTATTTGTAGGATTCTTTTCTTTAAAGATTTTATTTAATTCTTCTGCAGATTTTAATTTGCCATCAACAATAATATCAGAAATAGGAAAACTAATGGAATTTGGAATATGACCTCCTTTTAGCCCTTTTCTTGGTTCTGGTTCAGTTGCATAAAATCGTCCTTTTGAACGAGCATCTGCAATAAGCATCTTATTATTTTCTATTGCTGATAAAACATCCCTTGTAAATTTCACCTTTTGAGGTTGATAATTAACCTTAAAATTTCCTTTTTTGGGTTGATGAAAATTTGGTTGTTCAGTTGGATATTCTTTCCTTTTCCATTCAGGAAAACCTCCATTTAAAACTGCAATATTTGTAAAACCCATCAATTGAAAAAGCCACCAAACTCTTGGTGAAGAATAAATGCCTAAATCATCATAAACAACAATACAACTAGTATTGTTGATGCCTAATTTTTGTGCTTTCACTTCAAATTCTTCTGGTGATAATACAGTATTTGGATATGGTGCATGTACATCAGAAAAAACACTTTGAATATCAAAAAATCTGGCATTTTTAATTTGATTTTTTTCTTCAAGTACTTCTTCAGTTTTTAAGGTTACTTTTGGAATTGTCGCATCTAAAATTATGAGATGTTCGTTTTCTAAATTAGATAACAACCAATCTACAGAAATTAAAGACGTGTTTAATTTTAAAGACATAATTCAACTTTATTTACAACAATAAAAACTGCAAACTGCAACTGAAAACTATTTTACATCATCATAATCATCATCCCAATTTTTAGGCTTTGGGTTATCGTGTAATTTACCAACAGATTTTGCTACTAAACTAGCCACAGTTGCATCACCAGTAACATTAATTACGGTTCTACACATGTCTAAAGGTCTATCCACAGCAAAAATTAATGCCAAACCAATGGCTAATTTATCTGCAGGAAAATTAACAGATTCTAAAACAATTACCAACATTACCATTCCTGCTCCAGGAACTGCTGCAGAACCAATTGACGCTAACAATGCTGTTAAAATAATGGTTAATTGCCCTGTAAACGTTAAATCGAAACCAAGTGCTTGTGCAATAAAAACGGCTGCAACTGCTTGGTATAAAGAAGTTCCATCCATATTAATTGTTGCTCCAACAGGCAGTACAAAACTAGAAACTTCTTTATCAACTCCTATGTGCTCTTCAACACGCTCCATAGTTACAGGTAAAGTTGCTGCACTTGAACTTGTAGAAAATGCCAATAATTGTGCAGGACTTAATTGCTTTAAAAACCAAAATGGGTTCTTTTTTGTAAAAATACTTACCAAAAGCATATAAAAAGAAACCATTAATAACAAACCACCCACTACTGTAAGTGCATATTTTAAAAGTGCAATTAATAAATCTGGATCATTAGACGAAACCACCACGTTTGCCAATAATGCAAAAACTGCATAAGGAGCAGAAAGCATAATTAAATCGACCATTTTAAGAACAACTTCATTTAAAGAATCAAAGAAATCTTTTAGTGGTTTTGCTCTTTTTTCTCCAACTAATAACATCGAAATTCCAAGAAAAATAGTAAAGAAAATTACTTGTAACATAGATGTATTATCGCCCAAAGCTTTTATGGCATTGTCTGGAACCATGTCTTCTAAAAACTGCAAAGGTCCTGTATCTCTTTGTTTAGAAGCTTCCGATAATTTAGATTGTACATCTCCACTATTTGCATACGTTTCTGTTAGTTTTGTAATTGTTTCTTCGGATATTCCATTTCCTGGTTTTACAACATTTACCAACAACAAACCAATTGTAATAGCAATTACAGTAGTACCAATATAAATTGCTATGGTTCTTAAACCAATATTTTTAAATTTAGAAATGTCTTTTAAGTCTGATATTCCTTTTACTAAAGATGCAATAATTAAAGGAACTGCAATTAATTTTAAGAGTTTTACAAAAATTGTTCCGAACGGATTTATCCAATTTAAAATAAATTTTGCTCCTCCATCAATAGCTGTCATCCCCAATCCAAAAAGGATTCCAACAACCATTCCTATTAAAATTTGCCAATGTAATTCTAATTTTTTCATACTAAATTATAAAAGATTTAAAAAAAATGAAAGATAGAAAAATATTTAAACTTATAAGTGACTTAATTCTTATATTGTGTCATATTATCAACAATAAAACATATTAATTATTAAAAATACAAAATGGCAGGAATTTTAGATTTATTAAATAGCGATTTAGGAAAACAAATAGTATCTGGTGTAGCAGGTTCTACTGGTACAGATTCAAGTAAAACAAGTAGCGTTTTAACAATGGCTTTACCAGTTTTAATGAAAGCGATGGAAAGAAATGCAGCAACTCCAGAAGGTGCAAAAAGTTTACAGAATGCTTTAGAAAATAAACATGATGGAAGTATTTTAAACAATCTTGGAGGTTTATTTGGTGGTGGAGTTGATGATGCTGTAAAGCAAGATGGAGCAGGAATTTTAAGCCATATTTTAGGCGCTAAACAACAAGGAGTTGAACAAGTTATTGGACAAAAAGCTGGCTTGGATGCTAGTTCTGTAGCCAATATTTTAAAAATTGCTGCACCTTTAGTAATGGGTATGTTAGGGAAACAAAAGAAAGAACAAAATGTAAGCTCTGCTGGAGATTTAACAGGACTTTTAGGTGGTTTATTAGGTGGTAACTCTCCAGCTAACGATCAAAGTTTTCTTGAAAAAATTTTAGATGCTGATGGTGATGGAAGTGTTATTGATGATGTTGCTGGAATGTTTTTAGGTGGTGATAAAAAATCTTCTAAAAGTGGACTTGGAGGAATGCTTGGTGGAATGTTTGGAAAATAGATTGAAGTTGGAAGGATGAAGTTTGAAGTCAAAAGCTAGAAGTTAGAAGCTAGAAGCTAGAAGCTAGAGGTTTAAAATATGAAGTGTGAAGTTGGAAAACTGATATTTTATAAATAACAAAAGAGGCTGTCTGAAAAGGCAGTCTTTTTTTTTGCAAATTTTTAAAGAATTTCGTATTTTTAAGAATGAGCAGAAAAGTTGTTTTTAAGACTTACACTCAAGATCAGTTGAGTCTTTTACCTCCCAGTTATGATGATTTAGTTCCAAAGAATCATCCAGTTCGTATTGTTAATACGATTATAGACCATGTAGATATTAGTAAATTAGAAGAGAGTTATAAAGGTGGAGGCACCTCAAGCTATCACCCAAGAATGTTGCTAAAAATATTAATTTATGCTTATTTACGTAATTTATATTCTTCAAGAAAAATAGAACAAGCTTTATCAGAGAACATCCATTTTATGTGGTTAAGTGGACAAAACAAACCTGATCATAACACAATTAATGATTTTAGAGGTAAAAGACTTCAAGAACATTTCAAGCCCATATTCCATCAAGTAGTTTTACTGCTTGTTGAGCAAGGAGTTATCAGTTTAAAAGATATTTTTGTAGATGGTACTAAAATAGAAGCCAATGCAAATCGCTATACTTTTGTTTGGGGTAAATCTATTAAAACCAGTAAAACTCGCATTGAAAAACAGTTGAAAGAGCTTTGGTCTTATGTAGAGAAGGTTTACAAAGAGGAACAACATATACCCAATACACCAGATTTTGAGCAGATAAATGCGGAGCAAGTTGAAGCTACAATTGATAAAATAAATGAAGTTTTACAAGGCAAAGTAATTGATAAAAAAGTAAAGCAGAAGCTGAATTATGCCAAGAAAAACTGGCCAGCTAATTTAGCGAAATATGAAAAACAAGAAGCTATTTTACAGGGTAGAAATAGTTATAGTAAAACTGATAATGACGCTACTTTTATGCGAATGAAAGATGATCATATGCAAAATGGACAACTCAAACCTGCCTATAATATACAAGCCTCTACCAACAATCAATACCTTACCAATTACACTTTAGCACAAACCACAGCAGACACCACTACTTTAAAAGAACACCTTAACAATCATATCGAAAATTATGACCAAACTCCAGAGACGCTCACAGCAGATGCAGGCTATGGAAGTGAAGAAAATTATACAGATTTAGAAGATAAAGAAATTACCGCTTTTGTAAAATACAATTACTTCCATAAAGAGCAATTAGATAAAAAAAGAGGAAAAACAAATCCTTTCCATCCTAATGAATTACATTATAATAGAGAGAAAGATCTTTATTACTGTCCTATAGGACAAGAAATGAAACTTATAGATACTTATAAAAGAAATACTAAGAACGGATTTATCCAAGAAATACACAGATACCAAGCACAAAACTGTAAAGGTTGCCCTTTAAGAACACTATGTCATAAATCAAAAACAAATCGAGTTATAGAAAGGAATTATAATTTAATACGATTAAAATCAAAAGCTAAAATATTACTCAACTCTGAACAAGGCATTGCAAAGCGAAAACAACGCTGTTGGGATGTAGAAGCTGTTTTTGGAAATATCAAACAAAACATGAACTTTAAACGATTTATGCTAAGAGGAACACGTAAAGTAAATGTTGAAATAGGGCTAATTGCAATGGCACATAACTTAAAAAAGTACAGTTTAACTATTTAGAAAAACTATACTTTTTTTAAATCTGAGTATTTTTTAAATCATTCTTAAAAAATCGCAAGAAAAAATTAACAAAATAAAAAATCGCCTAAAAAATGCTTTTTAGACGACCTCTTTCTATTTTATTTAACTTCGCTTTTGTAACAAGATTTATAAATTTCCTCGTAAACAGGTAAAATGTTTTCTAAAGAAAAACGCTTGGTATGTTCTTGAGCATTGAGTTTAAAACATTCTAAAACATCATCGTGCTTTAAAATAGAAATTGCATTTTTAGCCATATCTTCAACATCACCTAAATTGCTTAAAAAACCAGTTTCTCCATTAATATTTACCTCTGGTAAACCACCTGTATTTGTAGAAATTATTGCGGTTTTTGCAGCCATTGCTTCTAATGCTGCCAAACCAAAACTTTCTGTTCTAGAAGGTAGTAGAAAAACATCTGAATAACATAAAATCTTATCGATTTCTGTACTATTTCCTAAAAAGAAGACCTTACTTTTAATGCCTAATTGTTTTGTTAAAAGTTCTGCTTTTTTTCTATCTGGCCCTTCACCAATCATTAATAATTTAGACGGAATTTCTTTTTGAACTTCGTAGAAAACTTTAATAACATCTTCTACTCTTTTTACAGGCCTAAAATTACTAATGTGCGTTAAAATACGCTCATTGGGTTTTGCTAAAGCACTCCTTTTACATTCTTCACTTTCTGCCTTACTATATTTATTTACATCAATAAAATTATAGATAACTTTGATGTCTTTTTTAATATTAAAAAGCTGATTTGTAGTTTCTTTCAAATTATTTGAAACTGCTGTAACCACATCAGAATTATTAATACTAAATTCTACTGCTGTTTTATAGGTAGGATGACTTCCAACCAACGTAATATCTGTACCATGTAAAGTTGTTACAACTTTCACATTAATCCCTTTTTCTTTTAGCATTTGTTTTGCCATATAAGCAGCATAAGCGTGTGGAATTGCATAATGCACATGTAAAACTTCTAACTCATATTTTTTTACAACTTCCACCATTTTGCTAGACAATGCTAACTCATAAGGTTGATATTGAAACAATGGATATTCTTCTATTAAAACTTGATGAAAATGTAATTTGTGTGATATAAAATCTAAACGAACTGGTTGATTGTAAGTTATAAAATGAACTTCATGTCCTTTATCTGCTAAAGCCATTCCTAATTCTGTTGCTACTACTCCACTTCCCCCAAAAGTTGGATAACAAACAATTCCTATTTTCATGTTTTTATAAAAAGATTAAAAAATTAAAGCTGATAAGTTTACCTATTTAGTTGTAAAGATAAATGTATTCTTACAAACCAATCAAAATGAAATCATAAAAAAAGCTTTTCAATTATTTTGAAAAGCTTTTTTATGTTGTGTAATTATGTAATTATTGAATTGTGTAATTGTTCCACGAACAGCTTCCACAAAGATTTTTTCCCCTTTGGAGAAATAAGATCCCAATATAAAATTGGGATTAGCTGAACTTACAATTTTTAATGCATCTTTCAGACTTCTAAAAATTTTGTTTTGCTAATAATCTCCTAAAGTTACAGGATTTTGAGCCAAAGCACTCTCTAACTGCTCGTCATTTGGTGCTTTTCCATGCCAAGCGTGTGTATTCATCATAAAATCTACACCATTCCCCATTTCTGTATATAGTAAAATACAAACTGGTTTACCTTTTCCTGTTAATGATTTTGCCTCTTTTAGTCCCGCTAAAATTGCTTCAATATCATTTCCTTCTTTTACTTCTAAAACGTCCCAACCAAAAGCTTCAAATTTTGCTTTGATACTTCCCATTGGTAAGACATCATCTGTAGCACCATCAATTTGCTTTCCATTTAAATCGATAGTTGCAATTAAATTGTCTACTTTTTTACCAGAAGCATACATAATTGCTTCCCAGTTTTGCCCTTCTTGCAATTCTCCATCACCATGTAAAGTATAGACTATTTTGTCATCACCATTTAATTTTTTTGCTTCTGCAGCACCTAAAGCCACAGACATTCCTTGTCCTAAAGAACCAGAAGCAATTCTAATTCCTGGCAAACCTTCATGTGTTGTTGGATGACCTTGTAAACGAGAATCTATCAATCTAAATGTGTTTAATTCTTCTACTGGAAAAAAGCCACTATGAGCCAAAACACTGTAATAAACAGGAGAAATATGACCATTAGAAAGAAAAAATAAATCTTCATTTTTTCCGTCCATTTTAAAATCTGTAGAATACTCCATTACTTCTTGATACAAACAAGTAAAAAATTCTGCACAGCCCAAAGAACCTCCTGGATGACCAGAATTTACTTTGTGTACCATTCTTAAAATATCTCTACGAACTTGTTGTGTAAAATCTTGTAATTTTTTAGTTGTTGGCATTGTATGCGTTTTATTTTATATTGACAAAAATACAAAAGTGATTGGATTAGATATAGATAAAGTAATAATTTATTTGAGATTTATAAACAGTTGATACTTGGCACGGATTTCACAGATTTTCAAGGATAAAAAGAATGTTTTTATTGAATTTTAAGCACTACATATTTCACAAACATCTGCAAAATCCGTGAAAATCTGTGTCACTTTTTTTCTTCGGATAATTCTAAGTTTTCTGTTTCTTCTTTTTTGCTGCAGGAAACAAAACATTGTTTAAAATTAAACGATAACCAGGAGAAGTTGGATGCAAATCGAGTTCCGTTTTTGGATCGCCAACTCTGTGTGTGTAATCTTCTGGATCATGACCTCCATAAAAAGTAAACATTCCTTTACCTTTGGTACCATGAATGTATCTTGCTTCTCTGTTTGTTTTGTTTTCTCCTAAAACTAAGACATTAGATTTTACAGTATTTCTATCAAAAGAGGTAGTTTGTCCCATAAAACCTTTTACCAAAGTTGTATGATTTTGAGTTAACATGGTTGGAACAGGATCCCATTTTGCAGAGAATTCTATCAAGGAAAAATAATCTGATGTTTTTGGAATTCTACGTTTTCTTGTCATATCAATAGAAGAAAACTCATATGTAATTGGATTTCTTTCTAGTTCAAAATCTGTAAAAGCAAAAGTTTTATTAAAATTTATTTTAGATTGATAATTCATCTCTGAAGCATCACCATCAAACATGGCTTCTGCAATATCTACACCTTCTGCAGCTAAAGCAATATCAAAACTATCGGTTGCAGAACACATAGCAAACATAAAACCACCACCAATTACGTAGTCTCTAATTTTTTTTGCAACTGCTAATTTTTCTTCGGATACTTTATTGTAACCTAATTCTGATGCTAATTTTTCTGCACTTAATTTTGCATCAATATACCAAGGAGTTGTTCTAAATGAACCGTAAAATTTTCCATACTGACCTGTAAAATCTTCATGATGCAGATGCAACCACTCATAAATCAGGAGTTTATCTGCTAAAACATCTTTATCGTAAATAACATCAAAAGGGATTTCTGCATAGGTTAAAACCATAGTTACTGCATCATCCCAAGGCATTTTGTCTTTTGGCGAATACACTGCAATTTTCGGTGCTTTCTCTAAAGTTACTGCTTCTTGGTTTGAGGATGGAGCAGAAATTTCTTGTAAAATTAATTGCGCTTTTGCATCTGAAATTACTTGATAAGAAACACCTCTTATTTTACATTCGTTCTCAATGGCTTTATTATTTTCGATTAAAAAGGCACCTCCATCATAGTTTAATAACCATTTCGATTTTAAGCCTGCTTCCAAACCAAAATACACAATTCCATATGCTTTTAAATGATTTCTTTGGTTATCGTGATTCATTGGCACATAAATAAAAGATGCCCAAATTGAATTTGAAATTAGTAGGAAAGAAAATATTAATAAGAGTTTTTTCATTAAATTAATATTGTAGAGAATTTAAAAATTCATCTGGAGACATTACTGGAATTGTAGATTTTTTAAATCCTTTTGAGTCTCTTGTAATTATAATTTCACAACCAAAATCTAAAGCACTAAAATATTGAACAGCATCTTCAAAATCAGTAAAACTAGATTGTAAACTTTTTTCAATCATCATACTATCAATTCGTGAAACTTGACAAATCACTTTAAATTTTCCTATTTTTTCTAATGCTGCTTTACTATTTTCATATTTAGATAAGATATAATTTGTGTTTACAAAAGAAACTGGAGAAACTACAATTCTAAAACTACCTCTTTCTGATAAAGTAATCAATTTTGAAGCAGTTTCATAAAACAATTTCCTCTCTCCAAGAAAATCTAGCATTACATTTGTATCGAAAAAAACAGTTTTCATTATTTATATTTTTCCAATAAATAATCAGCAATTTCTTCTTTATAATTGAAATCGTTTGGTAAACTAACTCCTGTAGCAATACTTTTTACAAACGGAGAAATTTCAATTTCTTTTTTGTTTGATTTATCTTTTTGAGTCAAAGAAGCCAAATAGTTTTCTATCAATCTTGACAAGCTTATCTGTTGCTCTTTTGCGTATTGTTTTGCCTGTTCAATAACAGATTTATCTAGTTTTAATGTTAATTTAGAATCCATAATAATTATATATACGTACAAATATAATAAATCTCTACGTATTTATATTTTTATAAATTGTTAAAATTAAATTCTTCAAACAAACTCTTTACTGTATAATAAATATAAAACCTTTTTGATTCAAAACTAAAATACACAATTACTTGAAAGCAATTGTGTATTTATATAAATTAAATATTTTTTAACAAATGTCTATTATCTACTAAAAAGGCACATCATCTCCAAAAGCATCTTTAGGATCAATGCCTCCTTCACCTGCAAAAGGATCTTCTGGAAAATCAGCGTTCATAGAAGATTGGAATTCCGAACTAAAACCTTCTTCTAAATCAGAGAATTTTGCTAAATGTCCTGTAAATTTCAAACGAATATTATCTAAACCACCATTTCTGTGTTTTGCCACAATAAATTCTCCTTGACCTTCACAAGGTGTATGTTCATCATCATCCCATTCTGTCATTCCATAATATTCTGGTCTAAAAATAAAACTCACAATATCTGCATCCTGCTCAATAGCTCCAGATTCACGTAAATCAGATAATAAAGGTCTTTTAGATCCTCCACGTGTTTCAACGGCTCTCGATAACTGAGAAAGTGCAATTACTGGTACAGATAATTCTTTTGCTAAAGCTTTTAAGTTTCTAGAAATCATAGAGATTTCTTGTTCTCTGTTTCCACCAGCTTTTCCTCCAGCTGTCATTAATTGTAAATAATCAATTACAATAATTTTTACATTATGTTGCGAAACCAAACGTCTTGCTTTTGCACGTAAATCAAATACAGAAAGCGATGGTGTATCATCAATAAAAATTGGAGCGTCAGATAATCTCTTAACTTTTACATTTAATTGCTCCCATTCATGTGCTTCTAAATTTCCTTTCCTTAATTTTTCTGATGTTAAACCTGTTTCTGAAGAAATCATACGCGTAATCAACTGAACAGAAGACATCTCTAAAGAAAAAACGGCAACTCCATGACCAAAATCGATTGCCATATTTTTTGCCATCGAAATTACAAAAGCGGTTTTTCCCATACCTGGCCTTGCTGCAATAATCACTAAATCAGAAGGTTGCCACCCAGAAGTTAACGCATCTAATTTGGTAAAACCAGTTTCCAAACCAGACATTCCTTCTTGGTTACCAATTTCTTGAATTTTAGTTAAGGCTTGTTTTACAAGAGACCCAGCATCTTCTGAACTCTTTTTTAAATTACCTTGTGTAACTTCAAAAAGCTTTGCTTCAGCATCGTCTAATAAATCAAAAACATCTGTACTTTCATCATACGCATTTTCTATAATTTCTGATGATATGGAAATCAATTTACGTTGAATATATTTTTGTAAAATGATTCTGGCATGAAACTCAATATGTGCAGAAGATGCTACTTTTTGAGTTAAACGAATCAACGCAAAATCGCCACCAACAAATTCTAGCTTTCCATTCTTTTTCAACAAATTAGATACTGTTAAGATATCAATTGGTTCAGAATTTTGAAATAATTGATAAATTGCAGCATAAATTTCTTGATGCTTTTGATCGTAAAAAGCATCTGCACTTAATACATCAATTACATCATCAATCCCTTTTTTGTCAATCATCATGGCTCCAAGCACAGCCTCTTCCAACTCCACTGCCTGTGGGGGAATTTTACCTTTTTCAAGACTAATAATTCTTGCTTTATCTATCTTTTTGCCTGCTACAGTATTCGTTTTTTCCATTGTCACAAATGTACTTTTTTAGGTTGATTAGGTCTGTTAAAATCAAACTTATATTTGTGAACATTTATTGTAAACAAAATTGTTATTATCTTGTTAATAACCAGTCAACTTCCAAAATGAAATGTTATTTTTACCAAAATGAAATGGAATAAGACTCATATTTTTTTAGCAATTTTTCTGCCAATTCAAGTTTTTCTACTGCAAATTTTGGCAAAAAACCCCACATTTGTAGAACGTTATTATTCCAATGGAATTTACCCAGTCATTTCCTCTTTTTTTAGAATTATATTCGGTTGGATTCCTTTTTCGGTTGGAGATCTTTTATTGGCTTTTGGTGTGTTTGTTTTCTTTCGTTTTTTATACAGATTGATAAAAACACGATTCAGAAATTTTATTCCGAAAATAATTCATGTTTTTGCTGTTTTCTCTGTTATTTATTTTTGCTTTTATCTTTTCTGGGGATTCAATTATTACAGAGAACCTTTGGCAAAAAACTTAGAATATCAACAAAAAGAATATACTTCAGCACAACTTACAAAAGTTACTGAACACATTATTAAACAGCTAAATTTTTATCAACATAAAATAACACAAAACGATTCGTTAAAAGTTGATAATCCTTATCAGTCAAAAGAAATGTACAACCTTGCTCTTGATGGTTATGATAACTTAGCAAAAGATTTTCCGCAATTAAAATATCAATATACATCTGTAAAAAGTTCGTTGATGAGTTGGTTGCAAAGTTATAATGGCACATCTGGTTATTTAAATCCTTTAACTGGAGAAGCTCAAGTAAATGATAGAGTCCCTAAAACAAGTTATCCAACAACTACTTGTCATGAAATGGCGCATCAAATTGGATTTGCAGCTGAAAATGAAGCCAATTTTGTCGGTTTTTTAGCTGCCAATTATAATAACGATGTTTATTTTAAATATGCAAGTTATAGAATGGCATTTGGATATTGCATTTCCGAAATCAGAAAACGAGACAGCGAAAAATCAAAAGAACTTTGGAAAACCGTAAACAAAGGAATTTTTAAAGATTTTAATGCGAGTTACGATTTTTGGGAACAATACAAAAACCCTTTTGAACCATTAGTTAAGAAAGGTTACAACGCTTATTTAAAGGCAAACAACCAAGATAAAGGAGTAGAATCTTATAATTATGTGGTGGATTTGTTAATTTCTTATTTTGAGAACTCTGGTCAACTTTGATTTTTCTGCCAAAAATGCACAAATTAAAAAATAAACTTCCAAACAAGCTTATAACTCAAATCAGTTTCTTAAAATTTTGTTAAAAAAAATTCATTTAACATTTATCAAAATTCATATCAATAAATTTATAAATAATTCAAAAACAAATCAAACTACATGAAAAAACTATTTTTCCTACTCTTTTTCTTGTCGCTTTCAGTTACACAAGCACAAGACTATTTTCCTACGGATTCTGGAGTAAAAACAGCAGAAAATGCAACATTTGCATTTACAAATGCCACCATTTATGTAACACCCACAGAAATCATTAAAAAAGGAACTTTGCTTATTAAAGATGGTAAAGTTGTAAGCGTTGGTAAATCAGTAAAAATTCCTGATGGAACAACAACTACTAATTTAGAAGGCAAAACAATTTATCCATCGTTTATTGATATTTACACAGATTTTGGTATCTCAAAACCAAAAAGAGCTTCAAGCAATTCTAGATCAACACAATATGATGCTGCAAGAGAAGGCTATTATTGGAACGATCATATAAGACCAGACACAAACCCACTAGAATCTTTTAATTTTGATACTAAAAAAGCAAAAGAATTAATAGAAGCTGGTTTTGGTGCCGTAAATACGCATTTACACGATGGTATTATTCGTGGAAATGGGTTGTTGATTGCGTTAAATCCTAACTCAACAAACGCATATAGAATTTTAGATACAAAATCTGCGCAATATTTATCTTTTGATAGAAGTGTGCAGTCAAGACAAGCCTATCCAAATTCAAGAATGGGTGCAATGGCTTTATTACGTCAAGTTTATAATGATGCAGATTGGTATGCAAAAGGCAACATGAAAAATAAAGATATGGCTTTAGAAGCTTTAAACAGCAATAAAAATCTAATCCAAATCTTTGAAACTGGCAATCATTTAGATGCTGTAAGAGCAGATAAAGTTGGTGACGAATTTAATATTCAATATACAATTGTTGGTTCTGGAGACGAATATGAAAGAGTTGCAGATATCAAAGCAACCAATGCAAACTTTATAATTCCAATTGATTTTAGCAATGCTTACGATGTTTCTAATCCACTTTTAGCGCAACAAATTTCTTTGCAAGATATGCGTAAGTGGAATCAAGAACCATCAAACTTAGTTGTTTTAGCTAACAATGGCGTTAATTTCGCTTTAACTACTCATAAATTAAAATCGGCTAAATCTTTTCATAAAAATTTACAAAAAGCCATTAAATATGGTTTTGATAAAGAAAAAGCATTAGCTGCTTTAACTACAATTCCTGCGAATATCATTGGAAATTCATCATTAGGAAACTTAAAAACAGGAAGTCATGCAAACTTTATCATTACTTCTGGAGATATTTTTGATGGAAAAACTACACTTTACGAAAATTGGGTTCAAGGAAGTAAAAATGTTGTAAATGAAATTGATGTAAAAGATATTTCAGGAACGTATATGTTATCATTAAATGGTAAAAATTACGATTTAACAATTTCTGGAGAAGGCACAAAACAAAAAGCAGCAATAAAGTTAGGAGAAGATAAAATAAAATCTACTTTTTCTTTTAAAGATGATTGGATTGCCATCAACCTAAATGAAGATGGTAATTATACAAGAATGATGGGTAAAATTATTAACGACGCTAATGTAATGCAAGGAATTGCTTATGATAGTGAAGCGAATGAAACTTCTTGGTCTGCTAGTAAAAAAGTAGCAAAGGAAGCTGACAAGAAAGAAGATGACGAAGATGAGAAAAAAGAAGATGATGTTGTTACAGTTTTACCTGTAAGTTACCCAAACATTGGTTTTGGAAACTTTACACAACCAAAATCTGAAACTATTTTAATTAAAAATGTCACTGTTTGGACGAGTGAAGAAGCTGGAATTTTAGAAAATACAGATGTACTTTTAAAAGACGGAAAAATCGCTGAAATTGGTAAAAACTTAAAAGCAAGAAATGCTGTTGAAGTTGATGGAACAGGAAAACATTTAACTGCTGGTATTGTAGATGAACATTCACATATTGCAACTTCTGCTGTAAACGAAGGTGGTCAAAATTCATCTGCGGAAGTAACTATTGAAGATGTTGTAGATCCAACAGATATCAACATTTATAGAAATATTTCTGGAGGAACAACTTCTGCTCAAATTTTACATGGTTCTGCAAACCCAATTGGTGGTCGTTCTGCGATTCTTAAATTAAAATGGGGAGAAAATGCAGAAAATATGATTTATGACGATTCGCCTAAATTTATAAAATTTGCTTTAGGAGAAAATGTAAAACAATCTCGTTCTTCAAATGGCGTACGTTTTCCACAAACAAGAATGGGTGTTGAGCAAATGTTTATCGATTATTTTACAAGAGCTAAAGAATATGAAGCTAAAAAGAAATCGGGAAAACCATATAGAAAAGATACTGAAATGGAAACTTTGGTTGAAATTTTAAACGGAGAACGTTATATTTCTTGTCATTCTTATGTACAATCAGAAATTAACATGTTAATGAAAGTTGCTGATAAAATGGGCTTTAAAGTAAATACATTTACTCACATTTTAGAAGGATATAAAGTTGCTGATAAAATGGCTGAACATGGTGTTGGTGGTTCAACTTTCTCTGATTGGTGGGGTTATAAATACGAAGTAAATGATGCTATTCCTTATAATGCTTCAATAATGCACAATGCAGGAGTTACAGTAGCTATTAATTCTGATGACAGAGAAATGTCTAGACGTTTAAACCAAGAAGCAGCAAAAACGATGAAATATGGTGGAATGTCTGAATTAGAAGCTTGGAAAACTGTTACGATTAACCCAGCAAAACTATTACATATTGATGATAAAGTGGGTAGTATTAAAGTTGGTAAAGATGCAGATGTTGTTCTTTGGAGCGATTATCCAATGTCTATCTACGCAAAAGTAGAAAAGACGATTATTGATGGTAAAGTATTTTTTGATAGCGCTGAAGATGCTAAAAAGCGTGAGGCAATTAAGCAAGAAAAAAGTACCTTAATTAATATGATGTTGAAAGAAAAAATGGGTGGTGGAAAAACAAAAGCACCTATGATCAGAAAAGATAGAAATTTTGGATGTGATACTTTAGAAGAACTTAAAAACTAAAAAAAGATGAAAAAAATACTATATAGTTTACTGTTTTTCTTTGTATTAGGAAACGTAAACGCACAACAAACGCCAGCAGACAAACAAACCACAGCAATTTCCATAGAAGGTGCCACTGCACATTTAGGAAATGGAGAAGTTATTGAAAACTCATTAATTATGTTTAATGATGGTAAAATAACTTTTGTAGGTTCTGCAATGATGAAAATTGCAAGACAAGGAACTATTATAAATGCGAAAGGAAAGCATATTTATCCAGGTTTTATTGCTGCAAATGCAACCTTAGGTTTGGTTGAAATTGATGCTGTAAAAGCAAGTGATGATGAAGACGAAATTGGTCTTTTAAACCCTCATATTAGAAGTTTAATCGCTTATAATGCAGAGAGTAAAATTGTAGAATCTATGAGACCAAATGGTGTTTTAATGGCACAAATTACACCAAGAGGTGGTTTGGTTTCTGGAACTTCTTCTGTGGTGCAATTAGATGCTTGGAACTGGGAAGATGCTGCTTTAAAGGTAGATGATGCAATCCACATGAATTGGCCAGGAAGTTTTACAAGAGGCAGATGGTGGCTGGGAGAAGATCCTGCATTAAAAGCAGATCCTAAATATGGAGAAAATGTAGCGAGTATAAAATCTTATTTTGCAGATGCTAAAACATATTTAGCAAGCAATATGGAAAAAGCACACCTTCCATACCAAGCAATGAAAGGACTTTATGATGGTTCACAAAAATTATTTATTCATGTTAATGGAGAAAAAGAAATTACAGATGCTGTTACAACTGCCAAAGAAGCTGGTATTGATAATATTGTAATTTTACGAGGAGAAGGTGCAGAAAGTGTTACAGATTTATTGGTAAAACAAAATGTTCCTGTTGTTTTAAACAGACCTCATAGAAACCCAAATTCTGAAGATGACGCCTATGATTATACCTATACAATCGCAAAAAAGTTAACAGATAAAGGTGTTATAGTAGGTATAGGAATGGAAGGACAAATGGAGAGAATGAACGCAAGAAATCTTCCTTTTTATGCTGGTACTTTTGCTGCACATGGTTTGGCAAAAGAAGAAGCTTTAAAATTAATAACATCTAATGCAGCTAAAATTTTAGGAATTGAAGATAGGGTTGGAACCTTAGAAGTTGGTAAAGATGCTACTTTATTTATTTCTGAAGGTGATGCTTTAGATATGAGAGGTAATATTTTATCTAAAGCGTATATTCAAGGTAGAGATATTAGCTTAGAAACACATCAAACTGAATTATGGAGACGTTATGATAACAAATATAAATCAGAATAACAATTTTTATTAAAAATCAATAAAAAGGCTCGCAACTGCGAGCCTTTTTTATCTAAAATAATAAGCAATATCACCTTTTCTTTTACTTCTTCTTTTTCATAGTTTTTTTAAAAACAATAAAAGTTAAGAAAATTACATATTATTTAATTACAAAATTGACTAAATTTCTACAATTATAAAATACCTACTATTAGGTATATTTGTTCTTTTGAGAAAAAAATAAAATTTAAATGAAAAAAACTTATTTAAATCTTGTTTTAGCAATTTCGTTGCTTTTACAATCTTGTTATCAAGATGAAATTATTAGTGAATCTTGCCTTGTAATTGATAAAATTACTCAAAGCTCTGGACCTACTCAGGTAGAAGTTGGTAAAACTAAAGAAATCATCTTTAAAGTTTCCAGCAGTTGTGATGTTGATTTTTTTGTTACGGATTCCAAAATATTTGATAATTTTACAGAAATCAGCTTTCAAGGAATTGACAAAAATGAAATTTATAAACCAGAAGGTTTTGAATTTATCCTATTATATTCTCCCAAAACAAAAGGAGTAAAAACTGTTTCCTTTAGTATTTATACAAATATTGGACAAGTTATTATTAATTTAGGTGTAGAAGGTATATAAAAAAAGAGTCGCATAAAATGCGACTCTTTTTTATATTTCGAAAATCAATTTTTAAAACTATGCTTTAAAATTAATTTTACGCATACGCAAGCTTGAAGGAGTTACTTCTAAGTACTCATCAGCTTTAATATATTCCATATTTTCTTCTAAAGAGAAATCTACTTTTGGAGCAATTTTCATAGCATCATCTGTACCAGATTTACGCATGTTTGTTAATTGCTTTCCTTTTATTAAGTTTACAGCCATATCATCAGATTTACTGTTTTCTCCAATTACCTGACCAATATAAATTTCTTGGTTAATGTCAATAAAGAAAACACCTCTATCTTGTAAACGGTTTAAAGCGTAAGCTGTTGCTTTACCTGCTGCAGAAGAAACAATTGCTCCTTTTACTTCTTCAGTAAAATCGCCTTTATAAGGACCATATTCACTAAATCTGTGGTTAATAATTGCTGTACCACCAGTTGCCGTTAAAATTTTGTTTCTTAAACCAATTAAACCTCTTGAAGGGATCGAAAATTCTAAATGTTGTAAATCTCCTTTTGGCTCCATTACTAACATATCTCCTTTTCTTAAAGAAACTAAGTTAATAGCTTTAGAAGCCATATCTTCTGGTACATCAATAGACAATGTTTCCATTGGCTCGTGTTTTTTGCCATCTATTTCTTTAATAATTACTTGTGGTCTTCCCACTTGTAATTCATAACCTTCTCTACGCATTGTTTCGATTAATACTGATAAGTGTAAAACTCCACGTCCAAAAACGTTAAATTTATCTTCACTATCTGTAGTTTCTACTTTTAATGCTAAGTTTTTTTCTAATTCTTTAAATAAACGATCTCTTAAGTGACGAGAAGTTACAAATTTACCTTCTTTACCAAAGAAAGGAGAGTTGTTAATTGTAAACAACATACTCATTGTAGGTTGATCAATTTCTGTTCTTGGTAATGCTTCTGGATTTTCTAAATCTGCAATAGTATCTCCAATTTCAAAATCTTCTAAACCAGTAATTGCACAAATATCTCCACAAGGAACTTTTTCTACTTGTACTTTACCCATTCCTTCAAAAACGTGTAATTCTTTGATTCTTACTTTTTTGATAGTACCATCTGCTTTACATAAGCTATAATCTTTACCAACTTCTAAGTCTCCTCTAAAAACACGTCCAATTGCAATTCTTCCTGTAAATTTAGAAAAATCTAAAGAAGTAATTTGCATTTGTGGAGTCCCCTCATTGTATTTTGTTGCTGGTATAGATTCTAATACTGCATCTAATAAAGGAACGATATCTTCAGTTTGGTTTTTCCAATCTGTAGACATCCAGTTATTTTTTGCAGAACCATAAATTGTTGTAAAATCTAATTGTTCTTCAGTTGCTTCTAAAGCAAACATTAAATCGAATACTTTTTCGTGAACGATATCTGGAGTACAGTTTTCTTTATCTACTTTATTTACAACTACAATAGGAGTTAATCCTAATTCTAAGGCTTTACCTAATACAAAACGAGTTTGTGGCATTGGCCCTTCAAAAGCATCTACTAATAATAAAACACCATCAGCCATTTTTAGTACACGCTCTACTTCTCCTCCAAAATCGGCGTGACCAGGAGTATCAATTACGTTAATTTTTGTGTCTTTGTAATTTACAGATACGTTTTTAGAAAGAATGGTAATTCCTCTTTCACGTTCTAAATCGTTATTATCTAACAATAAATCTGTACGCTCTTTACGTTCGTCTAAGATTTTTGCTTGGTCTATTATCTTGTCTACTAACGTTGTTTTTCCATGATCAACGTGAGCAATAATTGCGATGTTTCTAATTTCGTGCATTTGTACTTTCTTAAATTTCGTGCAAAAGTAGTTGTTTAGAAGTGAATTACACGATTTATAATGAATTATTTTATGTTCTAATTTTTCTTTTATTTGAAGGAAAAAACAGCTTAATCTCTATTTTTTTAAAAATTATTTTTGCTTTTAAGTGTAAAAAAAGCTCTTAAAAAAGTGCGTTAGCGATTGAATGGCATGTTTGAGCTCTTTTTGTTTTTCACAAAAAAGCGAGTAATGAAAGCGCGACTTGGTCCTGAATGTTTTCAGGATAAAGGAACGCCCAATAAAATATACTTATTTATTTTCTGGTTTTGGAAAATCTTCTCGAAATGCAGAAGGCAAAATATCTGGAATTAGCTTGATTAAAAGTGGTAATAATAATGCACCTCCAGGTAATAAAAAAACGGCTAATGCTGGGATAGATTTACAAATATCTAACAGCTGTAACTTTATTTTTATTTTTTCTTCTGGAGATAATTTTGAGTGTGTAGATTTTTTGATTAAATACATTGCCTCTTTACTTTCAGACAATTCTTTATATAATCTTAGTTTATTTCTTTGCAGTAAAATTTTAATTTCGTCTACAGTTTTCATGATAGTTTTCTGCGTTTACGTTCCGCTTTTAAAAGATTTAATTCCCTACTTGTTTGTCCAGCTACAGAGGTATTTTCTTCTGCTCTTCTAATTAAATAAGGCATTACATCTCTAACAGGACCAAAAGGTAAATATTTGGCAACATTATAACCTTCGTTTGCTAGGTTGTAACTAATATGATCGCTCATACCAAATAATTGACCAAACCAAAGTCTACGATCATCTTTTTGAACGTTATTTTGTTTTGCCAATTCCATAACTAAATAAGAACTATCTTCATTATGTGTGCCTACAAATAAAGTCATTTTTGGATTTTCCATCATGTATTTTGTGGCTGCATCATAATTTTCATCTGTGGCTTTTTTGTTGATGCAAATTGGTGATGGGTAGCCTTTCTCTTCTGCTCTTTCTCTTTCTTTTTCCATATAAGCACCTCTTACCACTTTCATACCCACATGAAAATCTTTTTCTTGTGCTTTTTTGTGCAAGTCTTTTAAATACTCAAATCTATCATGTCTATACATTTGTAATGTATTAAAAACAATGGCTTTTTTGGTGTTATAAGCTTCCATTAATTCTTCAATTAACTCATCTGCTGCTTTTTGCATCCAACTTTCTTCTGCATCAATTAACAAAGGTACATCTTTATCTAAAGCAGCTTTACACACTTTATGAAAACGTGCTTCTATTCTACTCCACTCATCTTGCTCTTTTTGAGTTAATTCTTTTCCTTCAGATTTTTTTTGATACAAAGCAAAGCGTCCAAAACCTGTTGGTTTAAAAACTGCAAAAGGAATCGATTTTTTCTCTTCACAAAAATTAAGAATTTTAAGAATTTTTTCTAAAGCGCCATCAAAACTTTGTTCTTGATCTTTCCCTTCTACAGAATAATCTAATACACTATGCACATTTCCGTTTTTGTGCATATTATCTATAATTGGTAAACAATCTTCCTCTGTTACTCCACCACAAAAATGATCAAATACAGTAGAACGAATTAAACCCTCAATAGGCAAGTGTGCTTTTAATGCAAAATTGGTTACAGCACTTCCAATTCTAACCATTGGCTGATTTTGTATCATTCTAAACAAAAAATAAGCGCGTTCTAATTGAGAATCTGTTTTTAAAGCAAAAGCAACTTGAGTATTGTCAAAAAGTTTCATACTATAACGTTTTAGTGGAAACAAAGATAGTTGATGAGGCTAGATATTTCAATAAATTCTATTTAATTTGCACTATTAATAATAATTCCATGAAAACAATTCAAGCAGTTTCTTATCCTGTTCATTTTCAAGAAGAAAGCTATAGAGAACTAAATACTCTAATTCATAAAAATAACTACTCTACTATTTTTATTTTAGTTGATGAGAATACAATGGAGCATTGTTACCCTAAATTCATTACTTTTTTAGACACCAAAAAAACAATTGAATTGATTGAAATTGAGTCTGGAGAAATTCATAAAAACCTAGAAACTTGTATTGGTGTTTGGAATGCCATTACAGAACTAGGTGGAGACCGTAAAAGTTTATTGATAACTTTAGGTGGTGGGGTTATTACAGATTTGGGTGGTTTTGTGGCTTCTTGTTTTAAACGTGGAATCGATTTTGTAAACATTCCAACTACTTTACTTTCTATGGTTGATGCTTCTGTTGGTGGAAAAACGGGTGTTGATTTGGGCGTTTTAAAAAACCAAATTGGGTTGTTTGCAAATCCGCAAATGGTACTTGTTGATCATGAATATTTAGAAACAGTTACAAAAAGAGAAATAAAATCTGGAACTGCAGAAATTTTGAAATATGGTTTAACGTATGATGTGAACTTATTTCATCAAATAAAAAATAATAAAGATTTAAAAATTAGTGATTTAATTTTTAGATCTGTAGAAATTAAAAACGAAGTTGTTTTGCAAGATCCAAAAGAGCAAAACTTACGTAAGATTTTAAATTTCGGCCATACTTTGGGGCATGCAATTGAGTCTTTTTATTTAGAATCTGAAGATAAAGAAAACTTAACGCATGGAGAAGCTATTGCTATTGGGATGGTTTGTGAGTGTTATATATCTCAAAAACTATTAAATTTTCCTGTTGATAAATTAAACGAAGTTAAAGAAGTTGTTTTATCAATTTATACTAAAACTAAACTTTTAAAAGAAGATTTTTCTGCGATTATCAATTTATTAAAACACGATAAGAAAAACGTAAACGGACAAGTAAATTTTGTGCTTTTAAATGATTTTGAAAATTTCAAAATCGATTGTAAAGTTGATGAAGATTTAATTGTGGGGAGTATGGAGTTTTATAATGATTAAAAAAAACGAAGATTTAAAAAATACAAAAGACAATATTAAAAAAATCCTATCATTTACATAACGATAGGATTTTTTTATAATTTAGAAAAGTGAGATTTTTTAAATTTTCTTCACTTTTACTGCGTTCATTCCACGCATTCCTTTTTCTAATTCAAAAGAAACTTTGTCGTTTTCTGCAATTTCATCGATTAAACCACTAACGTGAGTAAAATATTTTTCGCCATTATCAGAATCAATAATAAAACCAAAACCTTTTGAAGTATCAAAAAAGTTTACTTTTCCTTTTCTTACTGGGTCTTCTTCTGGTAAATCTTCTTTTTTAGTTACAGATATTTGAATATCTTCTAACTCATATTCT
Source organism: Polaribacter sp. Hel_I_88 (assembly GCF_000687935.1). Classification (NCBI taxonomy): domain Bacteria; kingdom Pseudomonadati; phylum Bacteroidota; class Flavobacteriia; order Flavobacteriales; family Flavobacteriaceae; genus Polaribacter; species Polaribacter sp. Hel_I_88. The sequence goes on from NZ_JHZZ01000001.1 coordinate 3,668,505, forward strand.
ACTTTTAATTCTGGATCTGGTGGAGTATCAGTTAAATTTCCATTATGATCTACATAAGCAAACTGAATTCCTGTTGTTCCATTTTCTTCTTTTTCGGCTTTTCTAGCCTCCATTTTCTTCTTTTTATCCAAACGCTTTTTCATGCGTTTTTTTTCTTTTTCACTCTTACTAAATGTTTGTTGCGATTTTGCCATTAACTATATAAATGTATTTATTATGATTGTATTTGTTTGTACCAAAAGAATATACTGATTTTTATTATCAATAACAAATTAAAATCAATTTTTTAAAAGATGTGCAAAAAATTGACTTATAATTAAAATTTTAGTAAGCACAAAGATATTATAAAAAAAAATGTTTACAAAATCCAATCAAAAAATAATAACGATAGCAAAAGTCTCAAAAAAATGTTAAAATCAAAATTTTAAAAAACCAAACTTTTAGTTATCTCGTATATATTATGGAAAACTAAAAATAATATAATTATGAAAACAATTAAAACAATAGTATTTACGTGCGCAATCGCAATCGGTTTAATATCTTGTTCTGACGACAATAATTCGATAGCTCAAGTTGAAACAAAAATTTTATTCACATCTAATAATGCAGATGGAAATGTTAATATTTATAATGTTACCAATATTAATAGTGTATCAAAATCTACATTAACTACTACTGCAACTGCTGCAGATGGTGTTTATTATGATGGAGATGAAAATTTAGTTGTACAAGCATCAAGATCTAGTCTTGGTTTAGAAGGATATGCAGGGGTTTCTATTGCAACTTCTGCAATTAATGCAACAGTAACAGCAAACGTAATGAGTGGTTTAAATATGACAAGCCCAAGAGAAGTTGCTGTAAATGGAGATTTTTATGTTGTGGCCGATAACGCAGATGCAGATGGAAACAGTGCTACAAGTGATGGAAGATTATTTATTTACACAAAAAGTGGAAATAATTTTACATTAAGAAATACCATTACAACTGATATTAAATTATGGGGAATTATCTTTATTGGAAATGATTTATATGCTGTTGCTGACACAACTAATGAGTTAGCAGTATATTCTAATTTTTTAAATAACACCTCAACTACTACTTTAGCTGCAACAAAACAAATTGCTGTAGAGGGAATTGTAAGAACTCATGGTTTAACTTATGATGCTATGACAGATACTATGATTTTAACTGACATTGGTGATGCTGGTAGTGGAACTGATGGTGGATTCCATGTAATAGAAAACTTTAACTCTAAATTTAGTGGTACTGCAAATGGAGCAACTTTAGCTGTAAACCAGCAAACTAGAGTGGCTGGTTCTAATACTGTTTTAGGAAACCCAGTAGATGTTGCTTATGATGGTGCTACAAAAACTGTATTTATTGCAGAAGCAAAAAATGGAAAAATTTTAGCTTTTAACAATATAAGTAATGGAGGTAATATTGCCCCTGTTTATAGTACAGATTTAGCCTCTGCATCTGCTGTGTACTTTTACAGCGAATAATGAACTAGTGGGGGCTAGTTTAATTTTTGAAAGTCTTTCGTTAATTCGAAAGACTTTTTTATTTGTTAAAATATTATTAAAAAAATTGAAAATTGTTTTTTATAATAGTAACGCTATTATATTTGCAAATTAATCTAAGAGTATGAAAAGTTTATTATCAATCTTAAAAATATCTGTTCCAGATAAAATATACATAAAAGATCCTGAAACCTCAGACTTAGGAAAAAGAATCATAGAAAATAGTATTTTGTTAATTTACGAGATAGGTTTTGAAAGTTTTACTTTTAAAAAACTAGGTACTAAAATTGGCTCAAATGAAAGTTCTATATATAGGTATTTTGAAAGTAAACACAAGCTTTTATTATATTTATCTTCATGGTATTGGGCATGGTTGGAGTATCAATTAGTGATTGAAACTTTTAGTATTTCTGACAAAAATGAAAAATTAGACAAAGCCATAACTATTGTTACAAGAACTGTTGAAGAGGATAGTAATTTTTCTCATATTAACGAAACCTTATTATATAGAATAATTGTAAACGAGAGTTCTAAATCTTTTTTAACCAAAGAAGTAGATAAAGATAATAAAGAAGGCTATTTTGAAATTTATAAACGATTAATCTCTAGATTAGAGGTTATGATTAAAGAGGTAAATTCCACTTATCCATATCCTTTAAGTTTAGCCAGCACAATTTTAGAAGGAGGTTTGCATCAGCATTTTTTAAATGAGCATTTTCCATCAATTACCAACTGTTTAAACAAAACATCACCAACAGAGTTTCTTAAAAATATAGTAACTAAAACATTAAGTTAATTTATGGAACAACAAGAATTAACACCTTGGATGCGTTTTGTAAAAGCATTACAAATCGAAAGAAAAGATATTGTTCAAATTTTATATTACTCCGTATTTGGAGGATTTGTATCGTTAACTTTACCATTAGGTATTCAAGCAATTATCAATCTAATACAAGGAGCTCAAGTTTCTACTTCTTGGATTATTTTAGTAATTTTTGTAACAGTTGGTGTAATTTTTTCTGGTGCTTTACAAATTATGCAATTAAGAATCGTAGAAACTATACAACAACGTATTTTTACCAGAGCTGCCTTTGAACTTTGTTTTCGGTTTCCAAAAATAAAAATGACGGAATTAAGAAATTATTATCCACCAGAATTGGCAAATCGTTTTTTTGATACGCTAACCTTTCAAAAAGGAATTTCAAAAATTTTAATTGATGTACCTGCTGCAATTTTACAAATACTTTTTGCATTAATTTTACTATCATTTTATCATCCATTCTTTATTGTTTTTGGTATTTTCTTGTTGCTATTAATTTACATCGTTTTTAAATTTACCATTCAAAAAGGTTTACAAACCAGTTTATTAGAGTCTAAAATAAAATATAAAGTTGCACACTGGATTCAAGAAGTTGCAAGAACTATCATTAGTTTTAAACTTTCTGGAAAAACTAATTTAGCAATGACTAAAAATGATTATTTAGTTGATAAATATCTACAAGCAAGAGAAAATCACTTTAAAATATTAATTTTGCAGTTTACGCAAATGATTGGTTTTAAAGTTATTGTAACAGCTAGTTTATTGTTAATTGGTGGTATTTTAGTTTTAAATCAACAAATGAATATTGGGCAATTTGTTGCAGCAGAAATTGTAATTTTATTAGTAATTACGTCTGTAGAAAAATTAATTGTTGGTTTAGAATCTTTTTATGACGTTTTAACATCAATAGAAAAAATTGGGCAAGTTGTAGACAAAGAATTAGAATCTCAAGTGGGTGAAAGCCCTGTTTTTAAAGATGGATTATCTATAGAATTTGATAAAGTTTCTTATAGTGTAGAAAATAGAAACACACCAATAATAAATAATCTTTCTCTAAAGATTGAAGCAAAAAGTAGAATTTTAATTTCAGGTGAAAGTGGTTCAGGAAAGTCGAGTTTACTACGTTTAATTGCTGGAATTATAGAGCCTACAGATGGTAATGTTTACGTGAACAACCTATCTTTAAGAAGCTTACACTTAAATCATTACAGATCTCAATTAGGTTTATTATTATCTGAAGAAACTCCGTTTGAAGGTACTTTAAGAGAAAATCTTATTTTTAATAATGATAAATCTAAAGATGATATTATATTTAATGTATTAAGAGCTATTGGATTAACACAATTTTTACGAGAACAATCTAAAGGTTTAGACACTGTTTTATATCCTGAAGGAAAACAAATGTCTTACACAATCTCCAAAAAAATAATTTTAGCTAGAGCGATTATTAAAGAACCTAAAGTTTTAATTTTAGAAGATCCTTTAGATCAATTTAATCAAGATGAATCTAATAGAATCGTGGATTATTTAACAGATAATGAAAGACCTTGGGCACTTGTTGTTGTAAGTAACAAAGAATGTTGGATCAAAAAATGTAGCCAAATAGTTACTTTAGAAGAAGGAGAAATTAAATCCATAAATTAGAAATATCATGCTAAATATATCTAAAAACCCAGTAAGTAAAGAAATTGATTTAACTACTTACGCATCTGGAAAAAAAATATTTAATATTGAATATTACAAATACTTCAATAATTTTTTGAAAATTTTTGCAATCACTTTATTTGTAGCATTATTTTTACCTTGGACACAAAATATTACTGGTAATGGTTTAGTAACCACCTTAACTCCAGAACAAAGACCACAAACTATACAATCTCAAATTCCTGGTAGAATTGAACAGTGGTATGTAAGAGAAGGAGATTATATTCAAAAAGGAGATACAATTTTAAGAATATCCGAAATAAAAAGTGAGTATTTTGATGATCAATTAATTGAAAGAACAAACGATCAAATTAATGCAAAAATATCTTCTGTAGATAATTATCAATTTAAAGTTAATGCTTTAGGAAGGCAAATTACTGCATTAAAACAAGATAGAGCTTTAAAATTAGAAATTGCAAGAAATAAACTTTTACAAGCTAAACTAAAAGTAAAAAGCGATAGCATAAAGTTTGAAGCTGCCAAAACAAACATCAAAATTGCAGAAAGCCAATTTAATCGAATTGATATGCTACAGAATGAGGGCATTATGGCTGTAAAAGATGTAGAAGAAAAACGCTTAAAATTGCAAGAAACGCAAGCTAAATTGGTAGAACAAGAAAATAATTTACTGGCAGCCAAAAACGAAATTTTAAATGCTAAAGCAGAAATTGCTAGAGTAAATGCAACCTATGCAGACAAAATATCGAAAGCTCAAAGTGACCAATTTACGGCTGAATCTAGTGGTTTAGATGCACAAGTAGAAGTTTCTAAACTAGAAAATACAAACAGTAATTATAGAGTTAGAAATAGTCTATTATTTATAACTGCACCACAAAATGGCTATATAAATTTAGCTTTAAAAGGTGGAATTGGAGAAACTTTTAAAGAAGGAGAACAATTAGTAAGTATTATGCCTGCTCAAGTAGATTTAGCTGTAGAAACTTTTGTAAGACCTATAGATTTGCCTTTAATACACATAGGCGAAGAAGTTCGTGTAGAGTTTGATGGCTGGCCAGCAATTGTTTTTAGTGGTTGGCCAAATGTTTCTTACGGAACTTATGGTGCAAAAGTTGTTGCCATACAAAGAATAAATAGTGATAATGGAAAATACCGAGTTTTATTAGCGCCAGATGAAACTGACCACGAATGGCCAAGTGAAATAAGAGTAGGTTCTGGTGCAAGAACAATTGCTTTGTTAGAAGATGTACCTATTTGGTTCGAACTTTGGAGACAATTAAACAGTTTTCCACCTAATTACTATCAACCTGAACCAGGCTCTAAAGAAGGTTCAGATTCAAAAAAGAAATAAAATACTAGTCCATTTTTAGTTTTTTAAAATGATAAAAAAATCCATTTTTATAATATTTTTATTGATATGTACACAGCTTTTTTCGCAAGAAAAAGTAACATCTATTATGACTTTATCAGAATATTTGGGCTATGTAAAAACATATCACCCTATTGTAAAACAGGCAAATCTTGTCATTAACGATAGTGAAGCTAAGTTGTTAAAAGCAAGAGGTGCTTTCGACCCAAAAATTGAGGTAGATTTTGATAAAAAACAATTCAAAGAAAAAGAATATTACAACAAATTAAATGGAGCTTTTAAAATACCTACCTATTATGGTTTAGAGTTTAAAGCCAATTTTGAAAACAATGATGGCCTTTTTTTAAACCCAGAAAATAATGTACCAACAGATGGTTTGTATGCAGCTGGTGTTTCTGCTTCTTTATTAAAAGGTTTGCTAATTAATAAGAGAATGGCATCTTTAAAACAAGCCAAGTTTTTCTTAAATCAAGCAAAGGAAGACCAACAAATTTTAGTAAACGAAATTTTATATGAAGCCTCTTTGTCTTACTTTAATTGGCTAAAAACCTATAATGAAAAACTAATTTATGATTCCTTTTTAGAAAACGCTGTTATTCGTTTTGATGTTACTAAAAGAGCTTTTTTAGCTGGTGATAAACCTTCTATAGATACCTTAGAGGCTGGCATCACCCTAAAAAACAGAAAATTAAATTTAGAAAAAGCTCGCATTAAATTAGTAAAATCTTCTTTAGAATTGTCTAATTTTTTATGGTTGAATGATAATACACCTGTTGAATTACAAGACAATATTATTCCAGATACTACAACTATAACAAATGTTGATACAACCTTTAATATAGCTTTGTTTAACAATGCAAATTTTGACATTGAAAATCATCCAAAAATTAGATCTTTAGAATTTAAAATAAAAAGTTTAAATGTAGACAGGCAGTTAAAACTAAATAATTTACTACCTCAATTAGATGTGCAATATAACTTTTTAACAGAAACTCCAAGACAATCAAACTCTTTAACTGTAGATAATTATAAAGCAGGAATCACGTTTAAAGTTCCTATTTTTTTACGAAAAGAAAGAGCCGATTTAAGAATGGCTAAAATTAAATTACAAGATGCTGAATTAGAAAATGAAGCAACTAAAGTGGTGATTTCAAACAAAGTGAATGCCATACAACAAGAATTAGCTTCTTTTAGAGTTCAAAGTGATTTTATTACTAGCATCGTAAAAGATTATGGCACTCTTTTAAAAGCCGAAGAACGTAAGTTTTTCTTGGGAGAAAGTTCTTTGTTTTTGGTGAATTACAGAGAATCTAAATTAATAGAAACAAGATTAAAAGCAGTAGAATTAGAAAATAAATTCTTTGAAACAAAAGCAAACTTGTTTAAAACAGCTGTAATTAGAATTGCTGAATAAAAGAGTTGAAAGCAAAATTTGCAAAGCTTAATTTTAAAAATTTGCGAACTTTTCGAAAACTTATGTGTCTCTGCGTTTAAATTTAATCCTCTTCTTCCAAAGTAAAAAAATCGTTTACAGTAATATTAAAAACTGCCGATAATTTTAAGGCCAAAACTGTAGAAGGTACATACCTGTTTTTTTCAATGGAATTAATAGTTTGCCTAGAAACACCGATTTTTTTAGCTAAATCATCTTGTGTTAAATCTAAAATTGCACGTTGAACTTTTAATGTGTTTTTCATTTTATCTATTCATTCTTTTTAACTGCCAAAACATCATCAACTGAACTATCAACATAAAAAATAATACTTGAAAATAACTAAATCCCTTCAATTCATTATCTTGATTCAATAAAACTGCTACAGCATAATTTACTATTGGCTGCACTAAAGAATACACAATTGCCATAATAAAAGCCAATCTATAAGATTGAGAACGCAAACTATCTATAAATTCATCTTCTATTTTTTCTTTAGATAAAGAAATCACTAACAAACCAATAAGCAAAACTCCGTGTAAAATTGGTTTGATCCATTCCGAATTTTCAATAAATTTTCTTCCAAGCATCAATATAAATGCAGCAATAGCAATACTATACCCTACTTTTTTAAATTGATTCCCCAATTGAAATTTATTCATTTTTGATAACTGACTTCTTTCTCTTTCACAAATTGATTCTTTTGACATCTTTATTTACTTTACAATTAGACAAGTTTATTTTATATAATGACAAATATACTTTACATTTTGTTGTTATCCAATTTTTTTCAGTAATTTTAAAAAAAATTAAAAAATTTATGGCAACAAAAATAAAACCTAAAAGAAATTACTGGATTATTGGGGCATTTTCTTTTTTATGGTATTTCGTAGGAATTATTGTTTTATTCAGAGAAAATATAGTACCTGAATTTGTAATCAACGAAATTGCAGATATTCAGTTAGATTTTATAATCAATAAACCAGCTTGGGTAGTTTTTGCTTATGGGCTTTATGCTATTTTTGGTTTGTTAGGTTCTATAACACTTTTAGCACAAAGAAAAATCGCTTACTTTTTGTTTTTAATTTCCTTTATAGCCTCTATGGTTAGACTTGCCTATAATATTATCACCATAAATATTATTGATGTTTATGGTAAAGTTGGAGTTGCCTTAGTAATTGTAACTTTATTTATTAGTATTTTCTTGCTAATTTTCTCAAGAAGCGCAAAAAAAGTAGGTATTTTAAAATAACACCAAGGTAAAAATACCAAAAGGGTTTTGCTAAACTTATTATTTTAGCAAAACCTTTTATATGTTTTACTCATATAAAGCTGCCAAAAAATCTGCAACACAGGCAGGTTTTTCTTGTCCTTTAATCTCTATTGTACAAGCAAATGTAACTTTAATTCCATTATTTGCTAAATCCTCTATCTCTTTAACAATAGTATGCATTCTTAATTCGCTATCAACAGGAACTGGATTTGGAAAACGTACTTTGTTCAAACCATAATTCAAACCCATTTTTACAGATTTTATGGTAAATGCTTCTTCTAGTAATTTAGAAATCATAGCCACAGACATAAAACCATGAGCAACCGTTTTTTTAAACGGAGATTCTTTTGCAGCTCTTTGTTCATCAACATGAATCCATTGTTTATCTAAAGTTGCGTTGGCAAAATCGTTAATCATTTGTTGGGTAATTGTGTACCAATTTCCTGTTGGCAACTCCTTCCCCTTCGTCGTTTTAAATTCCAAAAAATCTTTAAAAACTATTGGTTTCATATTTTTATATTTAGTTGGTATTGTGTTATTATTTATTTGATTAAATTAGACAAAAAATTTAAACCATGAAACAACTAACCATCCTTTTTACATTATTTTCTATTGCATTGTTCTCACAAAACAATCCTCAATGGATGAGACATTCCTCAATTTCTCCTGATGGAACTCAAATTGCATTTACCTATAAAGGCGATTTATACAAAGTAAATACAAATGGAGGAACTGCAACACAACTTACCTATCATTCAGCTCACGATTACAAAGCCATTTGGAGTAAAGATGGTTCTAAAATCGCGTTTGCATCAAACAGATTTGGTAATTTCGATATTTATGTGATGAGCTGCAAAGGTGGAGCAGCAACTAGAGTAACCTTTCATTCTAATGATGAAACTCCCTATTCTTTTTCTGCTGATGACAAAAATATTGTATTTGGAGCATTAAGACAAGATGATGTAAATCACAGACAATATCCACATAGATCACAATCAGAATTGTATAGTGTTCCTGTAAATTCAGGAAGAATTTCTCAAATATTTACATTTCCTGCAGAAGATGTTCAGTTTTCCAAAGATGGAAAATCGATGTTATATCATGATAAAAAAGGAGGCGAAAATAAATGGAGAAAACACCATACATCTGCAATTGCTAGAGATATTTGGCATTACAATGCTACCACAAACACGCATAAAATGATAACTTCACACAAAGCTGAAGACAGACAACCTTATTTTAGTGAAGATGAAAAAAGCATGTATTTTTTAAGTGAAAGAAGTGGTTCTTTCAACATTCATAAAATGAATTTAGAAAACAATGCAACTGAAAAACTAACCAATTTTAATTTGCATCCTGTTCGTTTTTTAAGTGTTGCAAATGGCGTTATTTCTTTTGGTTATGATGGAGAATTGTACACTATGAAAGAAGGAGAATCTCCTAAAAAAATCAACGTAAACATTATTACACAAGATAAAGAAAACACAGAAAAATTTGTTTCTGTAAATGGTGGCATTAGTGAAATGGCTATTTCACCAAATGGAAAAGAGATTGCTTTTGTTGCAAGAGGCGAAGTTTTTGTAACATCAATCGATAAATCATTTACAAAAAGACTAACCAATACTCCAGAAAACGAACGTTTTGTTTCTTGGGACAATAAAGGTGAAGCCGTTATTTACAGCAGTGAAAGAAATGGAAAGTGGAGCGTTTTTAAAACTGAAAAAACAAGAGAAGAAGAACCTTTTTTCTATGCTGCTACACTTTTAAAAGAAACACCTTTAATCAACAACAAATTTGATAATTATTTAGCTGAATATTCGCCTGATGGAAAAAAAATTGCCTTTATAGAAGGTAGAAGAACGTTGAAAATTTTAGACATTGCTTCTAAAAAAGAAACCACTTTGCTAACACCAGAAGATTTATTCCATATGAGAGATGGAGATCAATATTTTACTTGGAGTCCTGATAGTAAATGGTTATTAGTTGATTGGGGAAAAACATTAAGTAATAGCGAAGTACTATTAATGGCTGCAGATGGTTCTAAAAAAATCAATTTAAACGAAAGTGGGTATTATGATTATAATCCTAAATGGATAAATGATGGAAAACAAATGCTGTGGTTTAGTAACAGAAATGGATTGAAATCGTATGCAACAAGTGGTCAATCTCAAGCTGACGTATATAGTATGTTTTTCACGCAAGATGCTTGGGACGAATTTAATTTAAGTGATGAAGATTACAAATTAATGGAGGCCATTAAAGAAGAAGAAAAAAAGCAGAAAGAAAAAGAAGAAAAGGAGAAAAAAGACGATAAAAAATCATCAAAAAAAGATAAAAAGAAAGCTGAAAAAGATTCTACAAAAAACCTAGAGTTTGATTGGGAAACCATGAAGGATAGAACCAAAAGATTAACTATTCACTCCTCTAACTTAGGAGATGCAGTTGTTTCTAAAAAAGGCGATTATTTATATTACTTATCGAGCTTTGAAGGAAAATCAAATCTTTGGAGTACTAATTTACGTACCAAAGAAACCAAAATGTTAATGCCATTAAACACCAATTCAGGAAGTTTACAATGGGATAAAGAGATGAAAAACTTATACCTTTTAAGTAGTGGAAAAATAACGCAATTAGATCCTGAAGCAAAAAAACAAAAAGGAGTTGCTATAGATGGAGAAATTTTATTAGATGAATATGCAGAAAGACAAGCAATGTTCGATCATGTTTGGATTAGAACAAATGCCGTTTTTTATGAACCAACTTTTCACGGAATTGATTGGAATAAAATGAGAGAAGAATATCAAAAATATTTACCACATATTTCTAACGGTTATGAATTTTCTGAAATGTTATCAGAAATGTTGGGCGAGTTAAATGTTTCTCATGCTGGAGCTGGATTTAGTGCAAGTAGTGTTTCCAATGAGGATGAAACTGCTTCTTTGGGTATTTTTTATGATTTCGATTTTAAAGAAGATGGTATTTTAATTGATGAAATAATAACTGGAGGTCCTTTAGACAAAGCTAAATTTAATATTGAAAAAGGTAATATCATCAAAAAAATAGATGGAATTACCATTGATAAAAATGAGGATTTAGCAAAATACTTCAACAGAAAATCTGGTGATTTTATGTTACTAGAAATTGAAAATCCGAAAACTAAAAAAACACAAACCATTACTGTAAAACCAATTTCTTTAGGAGAAGAAAACCGTTTACTATATGATAGATGGGTTAAAATAAACGAAAAAGAAGTTGAAAAAGAAAGTAATGGACAATTAGGTTATGTACATATTCCTGGTATGGGAGATGGTCCTTACAGAAGTATTTACCAAGATATGATGGGTAAATATGCTGATAAAAAAGCAGTTATTATCGATACTCGATTTAATGGTGGTGGAGATTTAGTAGCAGATTTAGCGATGTTTTTTACAGGTGTCCCTTTTATAACCTATGCAACTGAAGCTAAAGTTGTTGGTGGAGAACCAACAAGTAGATGGACAAAACCAACATTATCTATCTTTAATGAAAGTATGTATTCTGATGGACATTGTTATGCACAAGGTTACACAGATTTAAAAATCGGAAAAACAGTTGGAATGCCAGTTCCTGGGACTTGTAGTTTTGCTGGTTGGGAAGGTTTACAGAATGGTGGTTATTGGGGAGTTGTACCCATAAGTGCCAAAAACAAAGCTGGTGAGTGGATGGAAAACAACCAAACAGAACCAACCATTCAAGTTAAAAATATGCCTGGGCAAGTTGATAATGGAATTGACCAACAATTATTACGTTCTATTAGAGAATTGTTGAAAGATGTTGAGTAAGTAACTCCATAAATTTTATAAAAAAAAGCGAAACTTTTAAGTTTCGCTTTTTTTATGTCTTCCCAAACAAATCATCATTAATTTTAGGCAATTGTAAATGAAATTTTACAGCAATTAAACGAATTACGATAATTACACATGCAGAAATTATAAAGTTCAGATCTTTAGGAACATTAAAATAAGTCAAAGTTAAATAAGAGATTCCACCAGCTAAACAAGCAGAGGCGTAAATTTCTTTTTCAAAAATTAGCGGAACTTTATTAGTTAAAACATCTCTTAAAACACCTCCAAAAACAGCAGAAATCATTCCCATAATTAAAGCAACAATTGGATTCAGATCAAACAACAAACCTTTTTGCAAGCCTAATAGGGTAAAAACGCTCAACCCAACAGTATCAAACAAAAAAAGTGTTTTACTCAAAAAAGCAATTTTACTTTTGAATAAAAAAGTTAAGATAACAGCAGCCAAAATTGTAAACAAATAATTCAAATCGCCAATCCAATTTATTGGATGTGCGTTAATCAAAACATCACGTAACATTCCACCACCAACAGCAGTTACAAATGCAATAATAATCACGCCAAATAAATCAAATTTTTTATCAGAAGCCACTAAAGCACCACTAATGGCAAACGCGAATGTTCCAAGAATATCTAAAACATAAATAAACTCCATTTAAACTGTAACTTCTGTAAATTTTATGTTTAGTTCTTTCTGAATTTCATGCACTCTTTCTAATTCGTATGGCAAAACTAAGGCTAAAGAAATTCCAGTTTTTCCAGCTCTAGCAGTTCTACCACTTCTGTGTGTGTAATATTCTGTTTGTTCTGGTAATTGATGATGAATTACAAATTCTAAATCTCTTACATCAATTCCACGTGCAGAAACATCTGTAGAAATTAAATATTGTAGGCTTTCATTTTTAAAAGCACGCATTACTTTATCACGTTCTTTTTGTTGCATATCCCCTTCTAAAGCAGCTGCAGAAAAGCCTTCTTCTGATAATTGGTGTGCTAAATTTTGTGCACCAGCTTTGGTTCTACAAAATATAATACCTCTTTGTGCACCTCTTTTTTCGATAAATTTGATAATTAAACCTGTTTTTTCTTTAATGGTAGTTTTAATAAATTGATGACGGATGTTTTCATTTACCAAAGATTTTGGATTTATTTCCACTCTTGGAGCATTTGCATCCATATAGGTTTTTACGATTTTCTTGATTTCTTCTGGCATTGTTGCAGAAAATAACCAAGTCTTTCGATCGTTTTTAGTGGTGAATTTTAAAATTCTATTCAAATCTTGTTTAAAACCCATACTCAACATTTCATCAGCTTCATCTAAAATAACTGTATTTACGTGGCTAATATCAATATCTCCACGTTCAATTAAATCGATTAATCTTCCTGGAGTTGCTACAACAATATGTGTTGTTCTTTTTAAATTACTGATTTGTCTATCAATCTTTTCGCCACCAAAAACAGCTTCTAAAAATATTTTTTCATCAACAAACTTAGTAAACTTAAAAAGTTGTTTTTTAATTTGTTGCACCAATTCTCTTGTTGGTGATAAAATCAAAGCCTGAATATGAGGAGAATTTGCATCAATTTGATGCAAAACTGGCAAACCAAAAGCCGCCGTTTTTCCAGTTCCTGTTTGAGCTAAACCAATAAAATCGGTTTTTGAGTTCAATAAAATTGGAATCGCTTTTTCTTGAATTTCTGAGGGTTTAGAAATCCCTATTTCTTTAATTGATTGTATATATTCTTTACGAATTCCTAATGCAGCAAATGTTGACATTGTATTTAATTTTTTGCAAAGATACTTTTATTGATTTTAATAATTGCAAATGTAATTACATAACCAGTAAAAAAATCTGACACAGATTTCACAGATTTTCACGGATGAAAAATTCTCATATTCATCTCTGCAAATCCGTGAAATCTGTGTCAATCTTCAAATCATTTTTCAGGCAATAAAACCTTCAAAACATCTTCTCTAATTCTTGTTGGTTTAAAGGTTTCTGCATGTAACATTGCCCAAACCGTCTTTGCTTTTACTAACAAAATATCATCCTTATAAAATTCCATAAAACGTACAGATGTAATTCCTTTCGTTTCACCAACCCAAGTTTTTACAGTTATTTCATCACCTAATGTTGCTTGTTTTAAATAATCGATTTCATGCCTCATTACCACCCAAACATATTGTGGTAAAGGATTATCTTTCGTTAAAAAATCCCAATGTGTGGTTGCAATTTTATCCATCCACTTTACATACACTAAATTATTTACATGATGTAAAGTATCTATATCATCTGATGAAACTGTGATTTTTAACGTAAAAGCGTTGTTCATTTTTATCAATTTAAACAAATTTAAAAATTTTAATTTCCCTATAACTAATATTGATGGTAGAATTCAATAAAAACTTTATTAATGCTGATATTTGCAACATCTTATGGCAAAATTAGCAAACGAATTAGGCACCGAAAAAATTGGCAAATTATTGATAAAACAAGCAGTTCCTGCAACTATAGGAATTCTTGTAATGTCTTTAAATATGATTGTTGACACCATTTTTGTTGGCCAATGGATTGGTGTTTTGGCAATTGCTGCAATTACTGTGGTTTTACCAATTGCATTTTTAATATCCTCAATAGGAATGGGAATTGGAATTGGAGGAAGTTCCATAATATCTAGAGCTTTAGGTGCAGAAAACTCTGAAAAAGCCTTTTTAACCTTTGGAAACCAGATTTGTTTAACACTAATTTTAGCGATTGTTTTTGTTTTATTGGGCAACTTTTTTAGTGTGCCTATTTTAAATTTATTTGGAGCAAAAGGTGATATTTTACCAATTGCCTCCGATTATTTTGCTGTAGTGATTTATGGAGTTCCGTTTTTGGCATTTGCAATGATGGGAAATCCAGTAATTAGAGCAGAAGGAAAACCCAAATTTGCAATGTATGCAATGATGATTCCTGCTGTTTTAAACATTATTTTAGATGTAATTTTTATTAAATTTTTCGATTGGGGAATGACAGGTGCTGGTTTAGCTACTTCCATTTCCTTCGCAAGTTGTGGGTTATATATTTTATATTTCTTTTTATCGAGTAAAAGTGAACTTAAAATTTTACCAAAAAATTTTAAATTAAACTTTAAAATTGTTCGAGAAATTATTGAATTAGGTGGAGTTACGATTGTAAGACAAGGTGCCATTAGCATTTTAATGATTGTTTTAAATTACTCACTTTTTACCTATGGAGGAGAAATTTCAATTTCTATTTTCGGAATTATAAATCGAGTAATGATGTTTGCATTGTCGCCAGTTTTAGGCGTTTCACAAGGATTTTTACCTGTTGCTGGTTTTAATATTGGAGCAAATAAAAACGACCGAGTTAAAGAAACGATTAAGAAATCGATTTATTTTGGATCTATTTTAGGAACTATTATTTTTATAGGAATTGTAATTTTTAAAGAACAAATTATTTGGATTTTCACCAATGATGCAACTTTGTTAAACGAAACTCCAAACGCCATGCTAATTGTTTTTTTAGTAACACCCATTGTTACCATGCAATTAATTGGTTCTGCTTATTTTCAAGCAGCAGGAAAAGCATTTCCTGCTTTGATTTTAACGCTCTTAAAACAAGGGATTTTCTTGATTCCTCTGGCATATTTTTTACCTAAATACTATGGAGTTGCTGGAGTTTGGTGGTCTTTTCCTATTGCAGATACTTTGTCTACAATTGTTACAGTTATTGTTTTAAAACGTGAGGTTGATAAGAATTTAAAGCCCCTTTAATTCCCCAAAGGGGAAAATACTCATGCTTTTTAATAAACTACTATAACTAACACTAAAAGCATAAAAAATATGATTTTAACTAAATTTTGAAACCAAAAATTGATAATTTTTTTAAAAAAAAATCCTAATATTTAAATTTTTCTGAATCTAATAAACATATCCATCAGTGAAAATCCGTGAAATCCGTGTCAAAAAAAATCTTAAACCAGTTTCTCCCCATTTAAATTCGTCGTTAAAATATCACTGAATAAGTTGAAAAAAGGTCTTAAAACTTTGTAACTTTCATTAACTTGATCTACAAAATCTTCGGATAAAACTTCTTCATCTGTAAAGTTTTTTGTGGCGATAAATCCTTTTTTACGCAACAAATCTACATCTGGATGTTCTTTATCAAAACCTCTTGGTGCTGTTTTTAATTCGCTAAAACTTTCAAAAGTGCCTCCAAAATGTTTTTTATAATTTTTGTCTTTTAAAATTGATCGTATTTCTGATGCGTCTTGTTCAATTTCTTTTCTAATTCTGAATAAATCGTCTTTACTTGGTTCCCAAAATCCGCCAGCTAAAAAAGATTCTCCTGGTCTTATTCTTAAAAAATAACCTCCTCTTAATTCTTTTCCCAATCTCGAATATGAATTTGCAAAATGTGCTTTATAAGGAGTTTTATCATTCGAAAAACGGACGTCTCTATAAATTCTCATCATTTTAGATTTCTCTATTTCATCGTGATTTTGCAATTTATGATGAATAGCCGTAAACACTTCTTTTGCGTTTTTCTTTGCTTTTTCATAAGTTGATTTATGTTCTGCAAACCAATCTCTGTTGTTGTTTTCTTGTAAATCTTTTAGAAATTGAAATGTGGTTTTTTCGAATTGCATCTTGAATTATTTTAATGGTTCAATTTACGAATTATTGGGGAATAAAGGTTGCCACGAATTCACGAATTTTATAATAAAGTTGTCGGGGATTTCACGGATTTTCACAGATGTTTGTGATTGAGATTTTCACGGAGATTCACAGAGTTATATTTTTGGTGTGTGGAGGAGATTCTCAGAGAAATTTCATAATTCGAATTACATTTTGAGATATTTTAATAGTTCAATTTACGAATTATTGGGGAATAAAGGTTGCCACGAATTCACGAATTTTATAATAAAGTTGTCGGGGATTTCACGGATTTTCACGGAGATTCACAGAGTTATATTTTTGGTGTATGGAGGAGATTCTCAGAGAAATTTCATAATTCGAATTACATTTTGAGATATTTTAATGGTTCAATTTACGAATTATTGGGGAATAAAGGTTGCCACGAATTCACGGATTTTATTATAAAGTTGACACGGATTTTCACAGATGTTTGTGGTTGAGATTTTCACGGAGATTCACAGAATAATATTTTTGGTGTGTGGAGGAGATTCACAGAGAAATTTCTTAATTCGAATTGCCTCTTGAATTATTTTAATGGTTAAATTTACGAATTATTGGGGAATAAAGGTTGCCACGAATTCACGAATTTTATTTTAAAGTTGACGAGGATTTCACGGATGTTTGTGGTTGTGATTTTCACGGATATTCACATAGTTATATTTTAAATGTTTTGTTGAGATTCACAGAGGGTTTTCTTATTATTCGATACTTATAAATTCTAAATTACTTTTTCTGATTAAATTTCGCTCCTATGGAGCTTTATAACATTTTTGTGTTTTTTTATTAATATTACGCTCTTACAGAGCTAAAATTCCAGAGGGATGAAATATTAATAGAAAATTATTTCAAAATTTTGTTAAGCCCTAGAAGGGCGACATATTAAATATTTGGCTATTTAGTAAGCGTTTTGAAAGTTTATAAAGTTTTTTATCGGGCAACAATAATTCTAAATATTAAAACGATATTTTATTCGATAAAATAAATACGAAATATGTTAGATTATTTATGGAAATTAGTGCCTTTAAATATGCACCAAAAAACAAAAGATATTCAAAAAAGATATAATGGTTTTTTACAAACGAATTGTTTGTGGAAAAACGATGCTGTTTTTGATTTACATCAATTTGAAATTGCGCAGAAATCATCAAAAATAAATATTGATATTGATGAAAAGTTAAGACTAGGAAAATATATTGAACGTTTTGTTTCTTATCAATTAAAGGAAGAAAATGATACTGCTATTGTATGTGAAAATGTTCAAATTCAACAAGAAAAAATTACTTTGGGTGAGTTGGATTGCATTATTCTAAAAGATAAAAAACCAATTCATTTAGAAATCATTTATAAGTTTTATCTCTATGATGCATACATAGGTAATAATGAGATCGAACATTTTATTGGGCCTAATAGAAAGGATTCTTTACTTGAAAAACTCACAAAACTTAAAGAAAAACAGTTACCTCTTCTCTACACTAGTGAATGTAAAACTTATTTAAAAACCATCAATTTAGATATTAACAACATTGAGCAACAAGTATATTTTAAAGCACAATTATTTGTTCCATTTTCTAATTTAAGTATTGAATTATTAACTTTAAATCAAGATTGTATTGTTGGCTTTTTCATCAACAAAAAAGAATTAGAAAATTTAAGCAATTGTAAATTTTTTATTCCAATTAAGAAAGATTGGCTTATAATTCCGCATCAAAATGTAGATTGGTTGAATTATGTTGAATTTAAACAAAAATCTAACGAATCTTTAACCAGACAATTTTCTCCTCTTTGCTGGCTAAAAAAACCAAATGGACAAATTGAAAAGTTCTTTTTGGTTTGGTGGTAGAAAGTTCTAGGTTTGAGATTTAAAATTTTACTTTCTGTCCTTTTACCAACATTCTATTCAATTTGTAATTCTGGGTAAATCTTTTTTGGTTTGAATGGATCACAAGCTTTAAAATATTTATGTAAAATAAAAAAAAAGGAACTCAAAATTAATTGAATTCCCTTTCTTTTCTATAAAAACTACAAAATTTTTATTATTTTGTAAGATAATGCTTATGGATTATTCCACTTTAACATCTGTTTTTGATGCCTTATTCCAAATTTTAATTTGATCATCTTTTGTAATTCCTTCTAAAACTTCAACATTTACGCCATCTGAAGTTCCTAATTTTAGAGTTTTCTTTTCGAAAGTTCCATCTGCTTGTTTTACTTCTACATAAGGCTCTTCTGTATCTTTATCGAATCTTAAAACAGCTTCTTTTACAGATAATACACTATCTCTTTTTTCTAAAACGATATCTGCATTTGCACTATAACCAGCTCTAATAAAAAACTTATCATCTAAAGAAACATCTGCTTTTATTTTGAATTGTACTGCTCCTCCTTCTTCTGTTCCTTTTGGTGCAATAAAATTCAATTTTGCAGGAAATTTAACACCTTCAATAGCTCCAATTGAAACCTCGATATCTGAACCATTTACTAATCTACCAACTTCAGATTCATCTACTTTTCCTTCAAAAATCATTTTGCTCATATCTGCAATAGATGCAATTGTGGTTCCTGCATTAAAATTATTAGCCTGTATAACTTGATCTCCTTCTTTTACAGGAATCTCTAAAATAGTTCCAGACATTTGAGCCATAATATTGGTGTTGGCAGCACCTCCAGATGCAGCAGAACCTCTTTTAATAATTACGTAATCGTTTTGAGCGTTTTTTAAATCTTGCAAAGCAGAATTATATGTTAATTCAAAACGTTCAAATTCTTGTCTAGATATTACACCTTTATCAAGTAAGTTTTTATTTCTTTTGTAAGCAATTTCTGCGTTGTCTACATTCAATCTAATATTATCAACTCTACCTTTTGCGCTGATTAAAGATTGTTCATTTGGCACAACTCTTACCATTGCAATTAAATCTCCTTTGGTAACTTTAGCACCTTCAGTTAATAAAATTTTATCAATTATACCTGTTATTTGCGGCTTAATTTCAATTTCTTCTAAAGGTGTTACTTTACCAGTTGCCACTGTTTTTTTAACAATTGTGGTTTTAAAAGGTGTTTCAGTTTCGTATTCTACAATACTTTTTTTGTTCTTTTTTCCGAACCAAATTAATGCAACAAAAAATAATATTGCAATTATAATTAAAATAATTTTTGATCTTTTACTCATGATTTAGTTAATTGTGATTGATTTTATTCTTCTCTTAATGCTTCTATTGGTCTTACTACTGTTGCCATATGTGCAGGAATTAGTCCTATTAATGTTCCTAACACAATTAAAGTGGCAAATGCTATTATTATAATGGGTATATCTACAGTTGGGTTTATTAAAACTGCATCTTCACCAGAACCTAAAAAGGAATCAATTAACGCTAAAATAGAAGCCCCAAAGATAATTCCGATCATACCTGCTATGGTTGTTAAAAAAACAGATTCTAATATAATTTGTTGACGTACACTTTTTGGAGTTGCTCCTAAAGCTCTTCTTATTCCTATTTCTTGTGTTCTTTCTTTTACTGTAATTAATAAGATATTACCTATTGCAAAAACTCCTGCAATTAATGTTGCAATACCTACAAACCAAGTTAAAAATTGCATTCCTGTTAAAAATCCTGTAACCTTCCCTATTTCTTTTCCTAAATTAACGCTTCCAAAAGCTCTTTCATCATCTGGGTGAACTTTATGCAAACCTTTTAACGTTTGCAATACATCTGCTTCCATCTGCTCAATATCAGTACCTTCGTTTGCAGTTATCATCATCCAATCTACATTATTGGCTGTATTGTATACTTTTTTAAAAGTTGTAAAAGGTATGTATGCACAATCGCCATCAAAATCTATGGTGTTAGAGGGTTTATAAACACCAATTACCTGATAACCAATACTATTTATTTTAATATATTGCCCAATTGGCATTTCATCAATTTCAAATAATTGCTTGTACATATCTTCTGATATTACTGCAACTTTTGCTGTATTCATAATGTCATTTTCATTTAAAAAACGACCATATAATAATTGTTTTTTCTGAATTTGATCTAGTACAGGATAATCGCCACTAACTTGAAAGTTACCAGATTTAAAATCTTTTACAATTAAATTATTTGTTTGGTTTCTTGGTGCTAATAATTTAATTTCTTTCGTGTATTCTGATTTTAAAACCTCAATATCATTCATGTTTAAACGAAAACGTCTTCCTTCTTGAAAACCTTTAAAAGGTGTATCTGTAGATTGTGTCCAAACAAAAACACTATTTGTTGCAAAGTTTCCAAATAACTTATTAAAACTATTCTCTAAACCTCTTGCTGAGCCTAATAAAACGACCAACAAGAAAATTCCCCAAAGAACACCAATAATGGTAATTGCTGTTCTTACTTTATTTTTACGAATGCTTCCGTAAATTTCTTGCCAAGTATCTGAATCGAATAAAAACTTCATAATTAATCTGCTCTTAAGGCTTCTATAGGTTTAATGTTTGCTGCTCTTTTTGCGGGTAAATACCCTGCAATTAATCCAGACACAATTAAAACAATAGTTGCTCCAATTACTAGCCCAGAACTTACGCTTGGATCTTTAATAAAATAGTCTTCTAACAGTTCTCTCAACCATTCAATCTTTAAAATAAAAGTTCCTAAAGTTAAACCTGCATAGCCTGCAATTGTGGTTATTAAAACTGATTCTTGCACAACCATACTAACTATTGATGACGGTTTTGCTCCCAATGCTTTTCTAATTCCAAACTCTTTAGTTCTTTCTTTTATTACAAAAATCATAATATTAGAAATACCTATAATACCCGCTATTAAAGTTCCAGAACCAATAAAAACAATAATAAAAAATAATGCTAAAGATACTGTGCTTACAAATTTATTAGCTTCTGCCATGTTTCTTACAGAAAGTGCACTTTGGTCATCTGGATGTATATTTAATTTATTACGTAAATCACGTTCCAATTTATTTCCAAAAGCAATAGCTTCATCCGTATTTAAATTTGGATTATAACCTAAAGCTATTTGACTTATATAATCATTATTGCCATACATTGTTTGTGCTGTGCTTAATGGCATAAATGCTTTTCTTTCTTCATTATCTCCTCCATCATCAGAAAAAATTCCTATAATTAAAAAAGAACTTCCATTTAAAGTAACTCTTTTATTTAGCGCAGGTTTTTCTCCAAATAAATCTTTTTTTATAAGCCTACCAATAACAATTACTTTCGATTTTTCACGAATATCTCTTTCATTTAAATATCTACCTTCATCAATTATGGTTTTTTCTAAAAATTGATGATCTGGGTTTACAGCCATTACACTATACGAACTGGCTTCATTTTTATGTTTAATTATAAAATTCTTGTAGATTCTTGCAGATCGATATTCAATTTTATTTTCATATTCATCTGATACATAGTTATAATCTTCATTTTTTAGCTGAACATTTCTACCAGATTGTAAACCTTTATAAGGTATTGTAGTTCTCCATACCCTAACAAACATAGAGTTTTGAGCATCATCTGCAAAAGCGGTTTTAAAAAAGTTACCAAGTCCGTTAGAAATTCCAAACAATAAAGTGAAAAGTAAAATAGCAAAAGCCACAGTAAAACCAGACATTACAGAACGTAACCTGTTTTTATTAATACTTTGAAAAATTTCTCGCCAACGATCTATATCAAACATAATTTATACTGCTTTAGATGCTTTTGTGAATTCATCACTTATAATAACACCATCTTTTAAGCGCACAATTCGTTTGGTTTGTTCTGCTACTTCTTCTTCGTGTGTAATTACAAAAACAGTCATCCCTTCATCATTAATGTCTTTTAATAAATCCATTACATTATCTGTTGTTGTTGAATCTAAAGCCCCAGTTGGTTCATCTGCTAATACTACTTTTGGGTTGGTAACTAATGCTCTTGCAATTGCAACACGTTGTTTTTGTCCTCCAGAAAGTTCGTTTGGTAAATGGTGTGCCCATTCCTTTAAACCAACTTTTTCTAAGTAATCTAAAGCAACTTCCAAACGCTCTTTTCTAGCCATTCCTTTATAATACAAAGGAAGTGCAACATTTTCTACAGCTGTTTTGTAAGATATTAAATTAAAAGATTGAAAAATAAAGCCTAAAAATTTGTTTCTCAACAAAGCAGCTTTCTTCTCATTCATGTCTTTTATAAGTTGCCCATCTAAGAAATAATCACCTTCATCATGAATATCTAACAAGCCAACAATGTTTAATAAAGTAGATTTTCCTGATCCAGAAGAACCCATAATAGAAACAAATTCGCCTTCTTTTATGTGTAAATCAATTCCTTTTAATACGTGCAAAGAATCTTTCCCTATAGGATAAGATTTGTGAAGTTTTTCTATTCTAATCATTCGTTTGGTTAATTTTACTATAAAAGTATTGAATGCTACTGATAGCGATTATTAATTTTTTGTTAAAAGGAATTAATAAACCCAATTACAAACATAAGACGACCAAAAATTATATTTGTTACATCAATTTTAAAAAAAGATACATTAATTTTGTTTTTTATTGTTTAAGCCATAATATGATTGAGATTCCTGAAAATAAAAAATTAATTCTTTTTGATGGTGTTTGTAATTTATGCAATAATGCTGTTTTAAAAGTGATAAAATACGATCGAAAAAACACCTTTGTTTTTGCAGCATTACAATCTGAATCTGGTAAAAAAATTACAGACTATTTGCATATAAATACTGCTAAAGTAGACTCTATAATTTTGTACGAACCTGGAGTTGCGTACGATCTTAAATCAACTGCTGCTTTAAAAGTGATGAAAGATTTTGGTGGATTTTGGAATATTACTCAAATTGGCTTCTTGTTTCCAGAAAGTTTTAGAGATTTTGTCTACGATTTTATTGCAAAAAACAGGTATACATGGTTTGGTAAAAAAGAAAATTGTGTAATCCCTACTCCAGAATTAAAAGCTAAATTTTTAGATTGATATTTTATGAATAATTTTTCTTTTACACCTCTAAAACTTGCCTTTATTTCTTTTATTTTAACGATAATAATAGCTGTATTATCATTTAAAGTTGATGATGAAAATTCTTATCTATTACATACTTTAATTGGTATGATTCCTTTAATAATTATTATTTTATCAATTATGGGTATAATTAAATCTGCAAAAAAAATAAATAATATTAAAAAGATTAAAACAGTTGTTGAAATCACTACAAACATCTTATTTTTAAAACTTTATACTTATTTAATTATAATCAATATTTAAAACATGAAAATACCAAAAAATATAAAATGCGTAATTTTTGATATGGATGGTGTTATTATAGACTCTGAAGAAATCCATAAAAAAGCATATTACGAAACTTTTATTTCCATTGGTGTAGATGTTTCTGATGAACTCTACAAATCACTCACAGGTTCATCAACAATTAATGCTTTTCAGAAGTTAGTTTCACATTTTAGGTTGAATTTAGATCCTGAAGAACTTGTTTTAAATAAAAGAAAACGATACGTAAATTTCTTTGAAAACGACCCAACTTTACATTTGGTAGAAGGTGTTGAAGATTTGATAAAACATTGCTATCATAAAGGATTCACCTTAGTATTAGCTTCTTCTTCAGCGATGGTAAATATCAATAGAGTTTTTAATCGCTTTGATTTAAATCAATATTTTACAGCTAAAATTTCTGGCGCAGATTTAAAAGCTTCAAAACCACATCCTGAAATTTTTGAAAAAGCAGCATTGTTAGGAAAAACACCCAAAGAAAATTGTATCGTTATTGAAGATTCAGACAATGGAATTAAAGCTGCAAACGATGCTGGAATTTTTGTTTTCGGTTATAAAAACCCGATGGCTGCAGATCAAACTTTAGAAAATGCCAACCTTATTATTTATAATTTTAGTGAATTACAAAAAATAATATAACGCTTTTAATTTTGGTATTTTACATAAAAAAACATCCAAATTTGGATGTTTTTTTTGTTATTTATAAAGAGTATTTAAGAACTCCAAAACTCTCTTTTTTTGTTTAGTTCTTCTTCTTCTTTCAGATATTCTTCTGCTTCTTTTGGAGAAAGTACCTTTAAAAAAGATGGATGTTGTTCAATTGCATATTCTATTTTCGTTACAATATCTGCAATTTCTTCATTTTCATAATCAATTTCTAAGGGTTCTTTTATTACCATAGATTGCAAAACATTTTTTCTTTTTATACTTAACCCTTTTTTATCAAAAGAACGTCTAAAACCATCAATAACAATGGGTACAACAATTGGTTTATAGGTTTTAATAATATGCGCAGTTCCTCTTCTAATTGGTTTAAAAGGTGTTGTTGTTCCTTGAGGAAATGTTATAACCCAACCATCATTTATGGCTTTACCAATGTTAGATATATCAGAATTTTTAACCTGCCTTTTTACATCTTGACCAGCACTTCTCCAAGTTCTATCAATAGAAACAGCACCTGCATAAGCGAATATTTTTGGCAAAAGTCCAGAACGCATAGTTTCTCCTGCAGCAACAAAATAAAAATTTAATTTTGGTTGCCAGATATACCCTATATTTTTAATACTATCATCCCTGCCTTTTAAAGCTGCGTTAAATACGTGAAACATGGCTGCTACATCTGCAAAATACGTTTGGTGATTAGATATAAAAAGTACATTTCTTTCGGGTAAATTTCTTAATATTTGAGAACCTTCAATTTTAAGATTATTAAAATTCTGGTATCTACCATGAGAAACTACACCAAAAAAACGAATAATCCATTTTTTTAAAAATAAGTAATGGCCAAAAGGATTTTTCTTAAATAAAGGCATTAATAAATTATATTAATTAGTTGATTAACAAAATTACAAAACAATTTACGAACTTGCTATTTTAACAGTTCTTTAATTTCTGAAAGCATCATACCTGTTGCCCCCCAAATTATATGATCATCAATTTTAAAACAAGGTACATCTGCATTTTGCATGTATGAAGTTGTTAAATTGACTGTGGTCATATTATGTTCGTTTAATAAGTCGCTCACTAAAATTTCAATTGTATTTGCAACTTCATGATTTAAAATAAACGCTGGTTGTTTATCAACAAAACCTAAAAAAGGAGTTGCTAAAAAATTACTTGGAGGAATGTAAACATCGGTTAATTCTCTTATTATTTTTATGGATGCTGTTTGTACACCAACTTCTTCAAAAGTTTCTCTTAAAGCAGTTTCTTTTAAGTTTTTATCTGCTTTTTCTGCTTTACCTCCAGGAAAACTTATTTGAGCAGAGTGTGTGCCTTTATAACTTGGTCTTTGCGTTAAAAGTAACGTAGTTTCATTTTTTTTATTCGGATAAAATAATGCTAAAACTGCTGCTTTTCTTGGGTTACTTGCTGCAATTTTATCTTTATTGTATTGAAGTCGCAGTTTTGGTGCCATTTTAAATTGAGCATCCAATCCTCCTAATTCAACATTTTTAAAATCTTCTATTTTATCAGTAAAACTTTTAAAATTCATTTTTGATTTGTTACTTTTAACAAACTTACCATTTTCTGTGGTACAAAATTATTTTTTGGCAAGAATTTTGAACACCTAAAACCATGAATAAAAAATATAAAAAATTAGCCTTCAGTGTTGTTTTAGATCTTATTGGCTTTTTTACGATGTTCCCAATAGATTTAGCTTGGGCTCCAATTTCTGGTTATTTAATGACAAGAATGTACAAAGGTAATTTAGGAAAAGCAGCTGGTATTGTAAGTTTTATAGAAGAAATTGTTCCTTTTTCTGATGTTATACCAACTTTTACAATTATGTGGTTTTACACTTACGTAATTAAAAAAGAGGAAAAAAAGGATAAAGAAATTACAATCATCGATATTTAGGCATCGTTTTTAAATAAAAAACCAAAACCTAATCTACTTAAAAACTTTTTTTCGAAAGCCCAAAAGAATTTGAATTGACCAAAAAGCCAACCCACAATTGGGAGTGTTAATTGGTAAATTGGAAATATTAATATAATCCTTAAAGGGTAATAAAACCAAGGACTTAAAGTTTCTGTTGATAATCCTAAAAAAGCAGTTACAGGTTTTGCAACCCAAGCTGCAAATGATCCGTTAATTGCAAAGACAATAAAAATAGCAACAACAGCCCAATTGCTTTCTATGCCCCATCTTTCTTTTAATTTTTCCATTACCCTACTTTCTCTGTGTTTTTAGTTTTTCTGAACATTAACCACAAACCTATTAAAACTAAGGGAATACTTAAAACTTGACCTGTATTTAAAGGACTAAATAACCATTCTTCTCCTCTTTCTTGGACTTGTGGTTCTTTTAAAAACTCTATAACAAATCTTAAAGACCATAAAACTGCAAAAAACAAACCAAATAAGAAACCTGTTTGTTCTTTTTTATCAGTTTTCCAATACAAATGCCACATTACAAAAAATAAAATTAAGTAACTAATAGCTTCATAGATTTGCGTTGGATGTCTTGCAAAATTTTCTGCATTATTTTTAAAAATTACGCCAAAATCAGAACCTGTTGCCTTTCCAACAATTTCTGAATTCATAAAATTACCTGTTCTAATAAAAAAACCAGCTAAAGCAACCATAATTGCCAATCTATCTAAAATAAAAAGCCAAGGTTTGTGTAAATGTTTTTTTGCATAAAAGTACATGGCAATAGGAATTCCAATAGCTGCTCCATGACTTGCAAAACCAGTAAACCCAGTAAATTTATATCCTTTAATAAAACCAAATAAACTATCGTTTGCACTTTCTTTTATGGGTAAAAATATTTCTAATAAATGATCTTGATAATAATCCCAACTATAAAAGAAAACATCACCAAAACGCATTCCAATTAACATCGAAATAAAAACATACATAAATAATGTATCTAGTTTTTCTGCGGGAATTTTATCTTCTATAT
The DNA here is from genome assembly GCF_000687935.1 of Polaribacter sp. Hel_I_88. NCBI lineage: Bacteria > Pseudomonadati > Bacteroidota > Flavobacteriia > Flavobacteriales > Flavobacteriaceae > Polaribacter > Polaribacter sp. Hel_I_88. Next base: position 3,696,028 of record NZ_JHZZ01000001.1, read on the forward strand.
ATATTTTTTTCATTAGGTGTAAACCCAATAAAAAAGCGGCTACAAACATCAAACTGTACCAACGAACTACAAAAAAACCTAAATCGATTCCTATTGATGGACTCCACTCTATTGCTAAAAAATTCATACTTATATGTTCAATGTTTAAAATTCAAGATTTAAAGTTCTAAGTTTTGCGTCTTTTTTATTTTCTCTTTACTCTATTTACTTATTTTTCTCTGGCACAGGATCATAACCACTTCCTCCCCAAGGATGACAACTAAAAATTCGCTTCAAAGATAACCAACCTCCAGAAAATAAACCGTGTTTTTGCAAAGCTTCTATAGTATAATGTGAACAAGTTGGGCTATATCTGCAAGTTGCTGGTGTATAAGGAGAAATTGCTGCTTGATAAAAACGCACAATTAAAATAAATGGATATGAAAGTATTTTTTTCAAAATTAAATTTTATGTTTTTAATTATGAGATTTCTCCTATCGTCGAAATGACAATTTTATTAAAAATAGAACAAAACATATTTTTGTAATTATTTTTGATAATTTCTATCAATTTTGGAACTCCTTCCCTTTGGGAAGATTGGGATGGGCTTTTAATTTATCGAAAAAGTTGTGCCTTCCTTACCATCTTTTAATTGAATTCCTAGTTCAATTAATTCGTCTCTAATTTGGTCTGACAAAGCCCAATCTTTATTTTCTCTTGCTTCTTTTCTTAGTTTGATAAGCAACTCCACTACTCCATTTACTTTTCCTGAATTGTCTTGAGCATTTTCGTTCATCAACCCTAAAACATCAAAAACAAAAGCGTTTAAAGTTTGTTTTACATCTTCTAAATCGTCTGAAGTTAAACTTGCTTTGCCTTCTTTAATTTGGTTGATGATTTTTACAACATCAAACAAATTCGAAATTAAAATTGGTGTATTAAAATCGTCATTCATTGCTGCATAACAAGCTGCTTTCCATTTTTGGACATCAAAAGTTGATGTTTCACCAGCTTCAATTTTAGCTACAAAAGAAACTGCTTCCATTAATTTAGAGTGTCCTTTTTCTGAGGCTTCTAAAGCTTCACCCGAAAAATCTAAAATGCTTCTGTAATTGGCTTGCATGTTAAAAAAGCGAACTACAGATGCAGAAAATGCTTTTGGTAAAATGTTATTTTCTCCTGATAAAATTTCATTTGGTAAAATAAAATTTCCTGAAGATTTTGCCATTTTTTGGCTATTTAACAACAACATATTAGTGTGCATCCAATAATTTACGGGTTTTACACCAGAGCAAGTTTGCGATTGTGCAATTTCACATTCATGATGTGGAAATTTTAAATCCAATCCTCCTCCATGAATATCAAATTGTTCGCCTAAATATTTTGTACTCATCACAGAACACTCCAAATGCCAACCAGGAAAACCATCACTCCAAGGTGAAGGCCATCTCATAATATGTCTTTCATCAGCTTTTTTCCAAAGTGCAAAATCTTGTGGATTTTTCTTATCAGATTGTCCATCTAAAGCTCTTGTATTATGGATTAAATCTTCCACTTTTCTACCAGAAAGAATTCCGTAATTTCCTTTTTTATTATATTCTAACACATCAAAATAAACAGAACCATTTACTTCATACGCAAAACCTTTTTCTATGATTTCTTTAATCATTTCTATCTGCTCAACAATATGACCTGTTGCAGTTGGCTCTATACTTGGAGGTAAAAAATTGTAGTTTTTTAATACGTTATGAAAATCTACAGTGTATTTTTGAACCACTTCCATAGGTTCAATTTTTTCTAAACGTGCTTTTTTAGCAATTTTATCTTCACTTTCATCATCTTCATTTTCTAGGTGCCCAGCATCTGTAATATTACGCACATAACGCACTTTGTAGCCCAAATGCAACAAATATCTGTACACAACATCAAAGAACATAAATGTTCTTACATTTCCTAAATGTGCATTGCTATATACTGTGGGCCCACAAACGTACATACCTACATATCCGTCTGTTATGGGTTTAAAATCTTCTTTCGTTTTAGAAAGAGAATTGTATATTTTAAGTTGATTTTCTTTATAGAGTTCCATTAAAAAAAGTAACGATTTACAAGCGATAAATATAGGTACTTTATAAGGAATGGCGAAATGGAAATTAAGGGAAGTTTTTAATTAAAATTCGAAAAAATCTATCGAATTTACTTTTTAAATACTTTTATAAAGTAGTGAGTTATTGTGAAAGGTTGTGAATAGTTTTGAATAGTTTTGAAAGGCTGGTACAAATTTTGTACATTTGTATCAACAACAACAAAATTATGGGAAAACTTATCTCAAAATATACTAAAATAAAAAAACAGCAAATTACAAATTCATCTGTAAAAGTTGCTCATACAGTTCGTGTTCTTACTCAAAAAGATATTGATGCAGAACGTTCTTCTGCATATTCTTATGTCTTATAAAAACCTTTTCTATTGGAAAGGCATATTTATAATTACACATACAAAGGTTCTAAAACTTTAGACAATTTAAAAATCGATTTATATACTTTTAAGTGCGAATTTAATCACACCTATATTGTTGAAATAGAAAAATTTGAACCTAATATTTATATTGTTCAATTTTATTTAAAATCTCATTAAAATTCTGATGATAGGCATTCATTAGTTGTTTCCGAAGGTTCTAAAGGGAACAAAAGTGGAGCAACAAATTTTTTAATCATTTTAAATACAATTCAAGATTTGATGTTTTCTTATTTGAGTAGAAACGATAAAGCATCTTTTGGTTTTATTGGAGCAAGATCTATAAACTCTAAAAAAGATAGAGTTCTAAAAACCAAAATTATAGAAAGTGAAAATGAAGATGGTACAATAATTAATAGCCAACGTTTTAGGATTTATAGAAAATATACAAAACGTTATTTTTCTTTAAATCACTTTAGCCATTTAGAAATGAGAAGTATAAGCTGTTATTTATTGTTAAACAAGAAAAATAATTTGACTCCAGATGAATCTCTAAATTTTTTCTTAAAATATATAAATGATGATTTCTAATTTTTATTCAATTAAAATACTACTATAATCACCCTTAAAAATAATTAAATTTTTTGTTGATGAATTTGTGTTCGATATTCCAGCTCGTTTATTTTCCAAATTAACTTTATTTACTTGATATTTTAATTTACTTGACACATCACCTAAATTAATGCTTGCATTAGATTGACTTAAATTCAACAAAAACTCGCCAAAATTAGAATTAAAACCATCAATACTTAATTCTCCAAATTTATCAGAAATCGTTACGTTTTCATTGATTTTATAAATTTTAACTCCAGATGAATTATTGCTCATTGTTGTATTTGTAAGAGATGCTATTTTAGCATCTCTTACGTTGTTTAAAAATAAAGTACAGGCATTTAAATCGTTGATGGTTACTGGTGAATAATCAATAGTTAATTCACCACCATTTAAATTATTCGCATTAAAAGTGCCATATTTTACGTTACCAAAAGCAACTGTGTTTGGTAGTTTTACTTTACAATGACGTGTATTTAAATCGAAAGTTGCCCCTTTTGGAACTTTAATTTCTAGTCTCTTTTTAATTTTAATTTTTTTTCCATTAATGATGATATCATCTGAATTAGAATTAAATTTTAATTTTTTGAGTTCTTCTTTTACTTTTTGTAATTGTTTTTTTATTTTATCGTAATCCACTTTTTTATATTCTTCTTGAGACTCTTTTATTTGCTTTTTCATTTTTTCTTTAGAATCAACAAAATCTTTTCTGAATTTTTCCTTATCAAAATTCATCTTCTTTTTTAATTCTTCGTACTTCTTAGACTTCTTGAATTCTTCCCATTCTTTTTTCGATTTAATATTAATATGAACATCATCATCAGAATATTGAAAAGAATAATTTCCGTTTTTACCAATATTATTCGCTAAATTTTCAAGATTATTAGGCAAATTTGTATAATCAAAATCAAAATTCATATCTGGT